>ONRZ01000110.1:2996-8382 GCA_900320345.1 uncultured Lachnospiraceae bacterium
CCTGATATGAACACTCCTGCGAGCAATATAACGGCAGATACGGAGAATGCTGCGATGATCTTAAGATTTATTCCACGTTCCCTGATATCCGTGTAACTGCATATGATCAGTAACGATAAACTGAGTATTAACATTTTTCCCTCCTCATGATCAATGACCGCAGCGGGAGCAGGGGCCTCTTCCTCCCACCTTTGAGAGCGGGACGCATCTTACCGTCCTTTTTAACCCGCTGCAGTGAAGGCTGCTGTGATAACAGGTCCCGTCCTTAGTGATATATACTGTATTTCCGGCCTTTCTGCCGCACTTCTCACAGGGATAATACTTATGCCCCGAGCTGTTCCTTAAGTTCTTAAGACTGTCCTTTGAGGTTTCCGTTATGGACAGCCTGAGATACGAGCACTCCCTGTCCCTGTGATAGACCGTTCCGGTTTCCGTTATATAGACATATTCCTCTTCCCTGTCATCCACAGAGCGTGCATCAAGCCCCTTTTCATAGCCGGTCAGCGTATGCATAACGCATTTTGTACTGAACCTGTAGTCAAAAAGGCCGAGACTGTCATACGGAAGTTCTGCTTCATAAGATGCGGATATCTCTACGATCTCCCTGTCGTTAAGCTTCGTTCCCGAAAAATCTATCCCCGATGCTTTATCCTTTACCGGAGCCTTATCCATCAGCCTCCCGTCAAGCCTCTTTAACACATCTGCCCTGACAGATCCTTCAGTACAGTCCCACTCACTGTATGCAGTCACTGCTAATTCCCTTGCCACCTGATGTACAGCTTCCTGCAGGTTTAAATGAAATCTCATAAGATCGATGACCGACAGTACCATGAACATGGCAAACAGGAATAGGGGTATGACGAGTGAGGCCTCTATCGTAAGGCTTCCCTTAAGTTTCTTCGACGTACATATCATTCGTATATATGATCGCGCCTTATTTCATGGCTGTAACCGTATCCGCTTGTAAATGAGGCCTCAGCCTCAAGATATTCAACGCAGCCGTCGATCCTGAACCCGTCATTGTAAAACATCCTGAAATTGCCTTCTATGATATCCATACACCTTAATCTCCTTGTCCTGTCGTCGATCCCGGATAAAAATATGCCCGCGTATGTCTTGTAACTTAATCCCTCGCCTCCCGGCTGCCACAGTTTTGACTTAAAATTAAGCAGTTCATCGAGAGTAAGCCTTATACCTGAAGATCCCTTGTTAACGGGGCAGTTCCCGTTACTTAACAGACGGCTGACATCCATTGCCGACTCCGCGTACGCCCACGCATATAAGATAGAATCCCTTATCAGTATGATAAGTCCGTAAGGCGGCGGTATCAGCATATTAAAGGAGGCTGCTTCCACTGCCTTTTCTTCTGCCTGCATCACTTTACCCGCATCACCCTTTATAGCCGCAAGGTTGTCACTCTCCCTTATCTTTAAAAGCCGGTCGATGATCCTGCACATATTGTCATGATCCGATGCCCCGCCGTAGATGATATATTCAAGTTCCGCTCTAAGCTGTTGTTCACTGAGGTATTCCGTATAACAGCCGCATTTTTGCATTAGATATTCGATAAATTCATCATCCGTTCCTTCACTCTTCTTATGTTCGGACAGCGCATTTCCTCTCTTAAGAGCCCTTGCGGATGGCCTGTCACCTGTCCGGACAGCATTAAGAGGCGCTCCTCTTAAAAATTCATCCTCGGACAATACCATTCCTCTTACGATCTTTCCGGGATTTGTGATCGGAAGCCCGTAGGCATTTATCGCTGCAAGAATGCTGTCCCATTCCCCGAAAAAATCCGTCTCCCTTATACCCTCCACTGCCGCTTTGTTTGCGTTTATCCGCGGGATATACTTCCTGCTGCCGTATTTTCCTATATATTCACAGGCCTGCGACTTAAGGATCTTGCCGTCATTATCGCTTGCATATATGTATTTCCCTGCCTTCACATCCGTGACCTTTTCCCTGTACCATTCACCCGTTACCGGCAGATCGCTGTAGTCGGTATTGACCGTCATATACTGCGACAGATGTTCTGCGACACTGTCAATGTCCGCTTCTTTTGTTCCCCTGTAACTGCTGTCTATAAATATCAGGTCATAACGCTCAAACAGCTTCCGGTCGTATTCCCCGAAACATGAGTGAAGGGAGGCATCCATGACGGATTCTATGTTCATCCTTATCATCTGGGATCTGACACTTTCTATGAGCACACCCAGCAATCCCAACAAAATCGACAGGACGAGTGCGAGAAACACCGTTATCTCTCCCCTGCGGTTCATACTCCTATACAGCGTTGCTGTCATTTACTATCCTCTCAAATATGCCGTTTACCAGAGATGTGAGCTGATCCCTGAATATGACCACCAACCCGATGAGTACCACGAGCATTTGTGGTGGGGTCTAGAAAAGTAAGTAAAATCAATGCATCCAACAATATCCACAATGTATTTACAGTCTCCAAAATAGGGCTCCTGCGTCATTCTGACGTCAACTTCATAGGTAATGTGACGCCGTTTTGACGTCAGAAAAGCCCCAGCATTTCTGCCGAGGCTTCTCGTAATGTTATGCTTATTTTATAGGTTTTCCATCTCTTCATGAATCCAGTCATTAAGCCAACCTTCAAAATCATTTGCAAATAGACTGTTTTCTATGACAAATTTTTTGAACTTCGCCAATGCATCCCTATACATATAGTCAAGGAAATCAACTTTCACGTATACGATATCAGCATATACCTCTTCAATCTGAGGCATATCTCCTTTAGGGCGCTTGATCCTAAGCGTTCCTCTTGTGAGATTTCTCATACAGACCTCATCATTCTTACATAGTTCAATGAGCTTTGTTTCTTTTGCGAGCTGCTTATAAGTGGTTCTGTCTTCTCCGGAAAGAAATCTTTTCAGAAAAATATATCTCTGTGCCTCTCTCATTCCAAGGAACATCTCATGAAGAGCTGCTCTTGTCTCCTCATTTTCAAGGCTTTTGAATGGATTACTCTTAGACTCCATCTCGAAATCCTCGATACCATCGTAGTGAACTTCTGTCTCCATGTATTCTAATACTTCTTTAATAGAAGGAATCGACATCGGTTTTGCCTTACTGACTTCTTCCTGCGCCTGAAAAATCTCATCAACAGTAACATCATCAAGAGCTTTCTGCTTGTTCATTGCTACATAATGAATAGCCTTCCTAACACGATTTGCCTTATCAAGCTGATGCTTTTTAAGACCTGTCTTCTCCATAAACGCCTCTCTAACACTGCTCTTAATGGTATTTCCGATAAATGCATCAAAGCTAAGTCCGCCAGGTACTGTTACCGAAGAAGGGGAATTGTAAGTATGAAGAATCTCCATTACTGATACAAGAGCAGTATTCTTGATAACATCCTTATAATCAAGTATTTCGCTCCTACGTGCAGCCAGATATGCTGCTTTTTCCACATCAGGTCTGATAATACCGCAAAGATAGTTCTCAAATTCTTTCATCTCTGCATCCGTCATCCCTGTAAGAAGTGGATGTGAACCAATGAGACCAGGATGATTTCTTATGATATCCAAAAGAGCCGCTGCCCTTGTAAGATATGCTTTCTTGGTCTCTGTTGACGGGTTGAAATAAAGCTGTTTTCTCATATTCGTACCTCCTTGTCGGGTATGTGGCCCATAAGATGGGCAAATCCGTAGTTACTCCGGAAAAAACCGTCGAAGGAAATATGGAAGAAAGAAAACAAAATAAAATCCGTTCCACTGCTCGACCGATCATTCCGGTTGAGCCGCAAAACGGAGCAAACAAAAAAAGAGCCTGCAAAACAGATCACCTAATATAGGTGTTCACTCCGTTTTGCAGGCTCTGTGCTATCCTTAACAGCTGTATGCCTTCTTAATGAAGGTCATCCTTGTTAGCTGATTAAGTGCATCTCGCTCTTAACAAACTCTTGGATTTCTCGCCGACCTTACGGTTCTGTCACGATAATCCTCATTTCAGTATTCAATTAAATAAGTGAATTCAGTATCTGAAGCTTGCCTCTACATGCTTCAAACTTGCTGAGAACCGATGCCTTTTTCTTCTTTAATAAAAGATTTCTCATAGAGCCTCCCTTCCTAAAATGCGATCTGCATATCAAGTAGCTTCATGATGATGCAGTATAAAATCATGATCAGAAGATCAAATGCTATAAGTAGCACATACACCATGGTTTTGTTTTCAAGGACGATGCACTTTCGCTTGTTTACGCCAGCCTGACCACGCTCGATGTTATTCTCCAAAGTCTTAAGAGCTTCCTCTACATGTCCTGTTGTCTGCAGGGACTTTATCACCGTACAAAAGCTTGCAATCTCAGGTGTTGTAAAGCTCATCTCAAACTCGTTTAAGGATTCCTCCAGATTACGTCCTGCATCGAGATTACTTCTTAGCTTTATCATTCCCATCTTAAGGCGCTTGTTCTCAACAACTATGCAGGCATCCTTTATGGCATCAATAATGTACTGACCACCACGCTTGCCATATAGAACCGACCTACTCATCTCGCAGATATCCGGCATCATAGCTTCATTACTCTGTTTGTTTTCCATAGACAAATACAGATCAAGGAAAAACCAGGCAAAAGCCGTAACTGCCGCTGTGATAACGTATCCTGCATCCGCATGAAAGACCTTTACAGAAAGTACAAAGGTGATTACCCCCGCTACAGAAGCAAAAAGCGCTTTATACAGATACCACTGGGATACCAGGATTCCATCTCTTACAAAAATATCTGCCCCGTACTTTTTAAGCTTTATCTGCTTACGAAGGACAAATTCCTGAAAGCGCCTGCCCTTTTTTAGGTTTTCAAGCTGCTCTTTTGCATAGGTCTTACTATCTGATCCCTCTTTTCTAAGAAGAAGGGTCTGTATCGTAGTAAAGACAAGTGCAAAGATCAAAAATAATAAAAGTCCTACTATCATCTTCTCCTCCTTACTTATCCACTCCGAAGAGCTTTGTGGTTACAAACAGATACAAAAGACCTGTGATAAACAAAATGAACTGACCTGCCATATTTCCTGTAAGTATCGCCTTTACATCTACTCCGATACCTTTTCCGATAAGAGCTACAATAATGACACTCATAATGGATATGGATACAAGAGTGATTTTCATGGAAAAGAGGATGTTCTTCCTCTCTTCCCTTGCACTCATGGCTTCCGCTACCTGATTCATCATCTGCTGCAATACCTCTTCATAATTTGCCTGATAATGCATGCAGTTTTTAAGATTCACAATGATGGTCTGAAATGTCCTGTTATCTACAGATTCCTTCATTACATCAAAGGCAACGTCAATATCCCCGGTCTTTTCTGCATCAAGTAAAAACTTTTTTATAAGCTCTCTTATGGGACCATCCATACTTGGCAGG
>ONRZ01000112.1 GCA_900320345.1 uncultured Lachnospiraceae bacterium
TCAGGTTCATCGTATATTAATACCGGTGAAGATGGGGTACGGATGCTTATTACATACTTTGTAATTGCTGCAATAAATGCAGTCCTGACGTTTATTGTATGGAAAAAGGTTGGAAAGACCATTGATTTTGAAAAGATAAGGCGAGAGTGGTAGGGATTAAGAAATTAAAGAAAAGGAACCGGTCTTTTGGCCGGTTCCTTAGAGGAAGGATTTATGAAAAAGATTTACCAACGACTATTTTTCACCACGATGTATGCTTTCAAGATAAGGATACCCATAAGGATATCCGTAAGGATACCCGATAGGCCCTGTCTCATCGAAAGGTCCGGTTCCGCCAAGAGGTCCTGTCTCATAGCGTAACGGTCCTGTCTTGCAGGGCGGATCACATGTTCCGAGAGGTCCTGTCTCACAAACCGGTCCTACCACATTGATTAACGATCCTGTTCCTCCTGTTATCATTATAAGTTCATTCATATTCAGTTTTGTATTCATTGCATTCATTGTCTTCATCATGACACTCGCCTTCTTTCTTGACTATGTATCTGCCTTCTTCGGCAGGTATTGTTTCTTTTGATGGTTTTATGATAACCCACCATGAGTCACAATAGCGTCACACGATACACAGTACGCAAAATTGATTTTCGAGATGGATTAGTATACCTTTCGGTTTTCGGTTATAATAAAGTAAAGTGAATAAAGATATAAGGGAGGAAGTAAAATGCAGTTTATCGTAAGAGCATATGATGGAGTGATTTTATGGCTTTCCATATCATAAGAAATGACATAACGAAAGTATCCGCTGATGCCATTGTGAATACGGCAAATCCGAAGCCGAAATATGTGAGTGGGACGGACTATGCCATCTACATGGCGGCGGGAGCGGATGAGCTTCTTAAAGAAAGACAGAAGATTGGCGACTTGGAAATAGGGCAGGTGGCGGTTACACCGGCCTTTGCTTTAAATGCGAAATATATCATCCATACTGTTGGACCCGCGTGGATTGACGGTGAGCATGGAGAGAGAGAAGCAGTTCGAAGCTGTTATGAGAACAGCCTTCGTCTGGCAAAGGAACTGGGATGCGAGAGTATAGCATTTCCGCTGATCGCTACGGGCGTGTATGGATTCCCTAAGGCAGATGCGCTTCAGATCGCTGTGTCTGTATTCAGTGAGTTCCTGACTGATACTGATATGGAGATCATTCTTGTTGTGTTTGATGAAGCTTCATTTGTTCTGTCCGGAAAGATCTTCTCCGGAGTGGATGAGTTCATTGATGAAAACTTTGTTTCAGAGAAGATGGATTCTGAATATAGTCTGGGTGCCTCTGTCGCAACGAGCGCTTACGGGAATATCCTACCTGACGAAAAACGCAGGGGGAGGAGACTGCTTTCAGATGCGTTACATCTTCCCGGACGGAAGGATTCGGCAAGGGCAGAGTCCATAAAAGCAGATACCCCGGGTGAAGAGCTTTTTGATGAGGAAGAGTGTGCTGCTGAGCCGATGATGGCGGTGTCTATGGCAATGGCCGGTGCCGATAAAGCAGGACGATCTCTGGATGATCTCATGGCTAATGTGAGTGAGACCTGGCAGGAAAGCCTCTTTCGATTGATCGATGAAAAAGGATATACGGATACAGAGGTTTATAAGCGTGCCAATGTTGACAGAAAGCTCTTCTCAAAGATCAGGAGCAATGCTGAGTATCAGCCTAAGAAGATCACAGCAGTGGCATTTGCCCTGGCACTGAAGCTGAGTCTCGATGAGACAAAGGACCTGTTGGGACGGGCAGGCTATGCGCTGTCTCCGAGCAGTCGCTTTGATCTGATCATAGAGTATTTCATAGGGCAGGAGGTTTATGATACCTATACCATAAACCTGGCTCTGTTCGAGCATAAGCAGCCACTTTTGGGTGAATAGAGAAATGTCGCTTTTGATGCGACCACCCGGATAACTATTTTTCATATACTTACCTCAGAACACAGATAAAGCAGCCGGTCACCGGCAGAAAGTGAGGTAGGTATTATGAAGAAAGGTTTAACAGAGATCGTTTTTATTTTGGATCGCAGCGGTTCCATGTCAGGGCTTGAAGCGGATACTATCGGAGGATATAACTCCATGCTGGATAAGCAGAAAAAAGAAGCGGGAGATGCACTGATCTCCACAGTCCTCTTCGATGACCGGACAGAAATCCTTCATGACAGAAAGAATCTCGAGGATGTAGAGCAGATCACTGACAAGGAATATTATGTCAGAGGCTGCACGGCTCTTCTGGATGCAGTAGGAGGTGCGATCCATCATATCAGTCATATCCGGAAAGAGATGCCGGAGGAAGAAAAGCCGGAGAAGACTTTGTTCATCATCACCACTGATGGAATGGAGAATGCCAGCAAGAAGTATTCCTATGACAAGGTGAAAAAAATGGTGGAGAAGAAGAAAAAGAAGAACCACTGGGAGTTTGTGTTCCTGGGAGCCAACATTGATGCGGTTGAAGTCGCCGGGAGATTTGGTGTGGCAGCAAACAGAGCGGTCCGGTATGAATGCGACAGCGCAGGTACGGCACTCAACTTCAACGTAATGTCCAAGATGGTGAGCTGTGCAAGGGCCTGCAGCAATGCAGAGGATATGGAAGAGGCATTTGACAGTGAAGAGATGCTTGCTCCTATCCAGGCAGATTATAAGAAGCGCCATAAGGCGTGATCATATAAAAAAGCAGGTTTGTCATGCCACTTAAGCGAATGGTCGCCATCCTTGGCGACCATCTTTTTATTGACAATACTAATGCACATTAGTATAATCGCTAACAAATATAAGTTTTGCCATGGCTTATAAAAAATTTGGACAAGGAGGGGCGTGGGAAATGACAAGAAAAGAGGAAATAATATATGCAACTTTAGAGCTCGCCGCAGAGAACGGAATGAAGGGCGTATCCATGTCGCAGATCGCCGATAAAGTGGGTATTAAGGCGCCATCGCTTTATAATCATTTCAGATCCAAAGATGAGATGATCAAAGCTATGTACAGTTTCCTCAGAGATCAGGCTCAGGTGGGAAGCAGCGGAGGAACACCGGACTACTCTAAACTCGCGGATAAAAGTACTGAAGAGATCCTGCTGGGTTCCGTATCGGAGTATATGGGAATTGTTACAAACAAGTATATGCTTCAGTTCTTTAAAGTTCTTTATTCGGAAAGAACCACAAACCCTATAGCTGCGACAATAATCATAGAAGAAACGGAGCGTATGCTTCAGTCCACAAGAAACATGTTTTATGCACTTGTGGTACACGGAAAGATAAAGAATGAAAATGTAGACATAGCTGCTATGACATATTCACTTACCATACATTCACTCATAGATTACAGAATGGATCTGCTAACAGCCGGAATAGTGGACGGGTTCGGAGAAGAAGGCAGTCCTGTTCCGAAAAATATTTTGGATTTTGTACAATGGTTCAGCCATCAGATAGGAGGGAATTGATGAACAGGAAACTTATAAATTGGGTAGGCCTTACGGGACCGCTGGCACTTATATCTTATGTGGCAGCTATGATCATAGCGCCTATGGCATATCCGGGATATAACTGGATGGAACAGGCAGTAAGTGATCTTTCGGCGGAGACAGCACCGTCAAGACAGTTGTGGGATCAGGTATCGATCTTATACTCTGCGGGAAGCGTAGTCTGCGCAACATGCATTGCTATATTTGTATCCGAAAAGAAAGTATCGACAAAGCTTTTCAGGATCGGAATATATCTTTTTGCAATAATGAACTGGGTTTCCAAGATCGGATACGGAATGTTTCCCCTTTCCGATGCGGGAAAGGAAATAGACACATTTCCGGAAATAATGCATATGGTCGTAACTGCGATCGTAGTTATGCTTTCAATAGCAGGACTTGTATGCCTCATTGTTGCCGGCTTCAAGAATAAGGAAGTCAGAGGTGAAGGTATCTGGGCAACCGTGGCCCTTGTCATGATGTTCATGGGACCTATAGGAATGAGTGCAGTACCTCCCCGGTATTTCGGTATATTTGAGCGATTCAGCGTTCTTGCTGCAGTGGGATACAATGCTGTTCTGGGACTTTATCTCTTCCACGGATTTAGAGGAGCGGAACAATAAAACAGTACCCGGACATCCACGCTTGTTGTGAGGAAGGATTACTGATAAAATGAGAATAAGAACCGGAGGGACATGAATATGGGTTTGTTCAAAAGCAGGGCAGAGAAAGAACTGGACAGTATAATACAGCGGCTTGAAATGGATATGGCCAACAACTATAAAGACAATGCGCAGCGCTTGATAAGATGCGCTCTTCCGGCACGATCAAGCCCAAAGCATTATCCGGGTATGAAGAGACAGTTAACGGTTACAAAGAAAAAATGAAAGGCTATACTCATAAGGATCAGAAGCCTTATTGGCATTGAGGAGGATAATATCGGATGAAAGTATTATTTATCGGAGGAACAGGACAGATCAGCAGCGCTATAGTTCGGAAACTCGCCAAAGAGAAAGACTTCGAAGTATGGCTTCTAAACAGGGGAAACAGAGAGGTTCCGGATGGTGTTCATCAGATCATCGCGGATGTGAATGATGAAGAAAAGGTAGCGGATGCGATCAAGGATATGACCTTCGATACGGTCTGCGAATTTATCGGATTTACCGTGGATCATATTGAGAGAGATTACAGGCTCTTTAAGGGGAAGACAAAACAGTATATCTTTACGAGTTCTGCTTCCGCATACCATAAGCCCGCGGCAGGTTATCTGATCACTGAGGGAACTACGCTTGCAAATCCACACTGGCAGTATTCCAGAGACAAGATCGCCTGCGAAGAATTTTTGATGAAAAAATACAGGGAAGAGGGTTTCCCCGTTACCATAGTACGTCCCAGTCATACCTATGATGAAAGGAACATTCCTCTCGGTGTACACGGAAAGAACGGTTTCTATCAGGTGATAAAAAGGATGCAGGAAGGCAAGCCGGTGATCATCCAGGGGGACGGATCATCGCTCTGGCATCTGACATTTAATGAAGATTTTGCCATAGGATACACGGGACTGATCGGAAACAGACATGCGATCGGAGAAGCTTTCCATATCACCGGTGATGAGGTGCTGACATGGGATCAGATCTATCGGACCATAGCGGATGCACTCGGTGTGGAACTCGTGCCATATCACGTATCATCGGAGTTCCTGTCGGCTGCAGGAGATAAATACGGCTTCGATTTTGAAGGAAGCCTTATCGGGGATAAGTCGGTATCCGTGGTATTTGATAACAGTAAGATCAAACGCATTGCACCAAATATGACAACATACATACCATTCCACAGGGGAGTGAGGATGGCACTTGAGTATGTACTTACCCATCCGGAAGAATATAAGGAAGATCCGGAATTTGACATCTGGTGCGATAATGTCATCGATGCGCTTGAAAAGGCGAAGAAGTCAATATGAACATCATATAATACTGAAAGGTGAGGTAAACTTATTGGGAATTAAAGAAAAAAATGAGGAAAATGTCATTCTTAGGAACCTGTTCAAAAAAGGCGTGTATTCATATGCTTTTTCCGATATTTCCAAAGCTATCGGCCCAATGGTCGATCTGGCATTTGTCAGTATGTTTTTCGGACCCATGGGTGTCACTGTTATCGGATATGTCGGTCCCTTGATCATGTTCTATGAGCTTGTGGGAACAGGTATCAGCAGCGGTGCACGCAACAAAGTCTCATCTCTCATCGGAGCAGGACAGCTGGATGAAGCAAATAAGGTTTACTCGAGTTCTGTCATCCTCGGGACCGGTATCTCTATGATCCTTACCATCTTAACGCTTGTTTTTTGTACCGGTGTCTGTAAGATACTGGGAGCCAGGCAGATGGAGATCCTCTCGATGACCAGGCAGTATCTGTACGGCTATGTCATCGGTATCCCGTTTTTTTCTCTGACCAGAGTCCTGAAGCTGTATCTGGAACTGGAGGGACAGTATAAAAGGTCAAATCTGACTTCCATGATGACTACAATTGTTGATATTGTGGCAGATGCCGTCGTGGTTTTTGTTCTGCATGGGAATATGTTTTGGATAGGATTGGCAACTTCCGTCGGATATATCCTTCCGTTCTTTATAACCGCTTCATATTTTTTCTCATTCAAAAGCAGATCCTTGTTCCGTTTTTCTTTTAAGTCATTCAGAAAGGATATAAGCAAGGACATAATAAAGTTCGGACTGCCGCCGGCGACCGTAAAGGGCAGCAACGCCATCGGCGGTATCCTGATAAACAATATGCTTACCGCGTTAAATGTTAATTATCTGGTTGCGGTCTGTGGAGTTTTCTCCCAGATCACCGTATTTGTGCGTTCTGCATGGATTGCCGCTTCGGACACAATGCTGGGGTTTGCCGGAGTGTTCATAGGAGAAGAGGACAGGGCATCGCTTAAGGAACTTCAGAAGGCTTCACTTAAATATGCTCTGATCCCTTCCTCGATCGCGACGGTTGCACTGTTTGCTCTTGCAACGCCTTTGGCGGGATTTTTCATGAAAACAAAAGATCCGACGGCATTGGTAATGTGCAGGGAGTGTATACGGATATCATGTTTTTCGTTAGTCTTCAATGCATTTGTGTTTAACTTCAACAACTATCTTATGGCTGTCAGGAAACTGAAGTTTTCCGGAATATACGGTTTCCTCCTCGAATGCGGTAATATTGTTCCGGTCACATTTTTCCTGTTGAACATCTTTAGTTATTACGGCGCATTTGTCGCCAAGATAGTCCATTTGTTTGCAATGAGTCTTATCGGGGTGATCTATATATGCTTGTATAAGGGAGCCACAAAGTTCGAAGATAAGGTATTATTGTTACCTGAGAGTTTCGGGTTCTCGGCAGATGATGAGATCGCTGTTGTCGCCACCTCTGCAGATGAGATCATGGATGTGTCCCGTATTGCGATCGCGTTTGCTTTAGAGCATGGGGCGGATAAGAAGCGTGCTAAGACTGTAGGGCTCATTACGGAGGAAATGTCCGGACTTTACACCGAACACGGATTTATTGACGGAAAACAGCACAGAGTGAATGTCAGGCTGGTCGCAAAGGAGGATGATCTTATCGTCCGCATGCGTGATGACTTTGAGTCGATCAATATCACCGATATATACAAAAAAGAAATGGAAGAAAAGGGAACGGTTGATGATCTGGGTCTGGCGATAGTCATGAGGATGGCAAAAGATGTAAAATATGCCGCGGCATTCGGAGCAAATAATCTTATCATAAGGGTATGATATGGTTTAAATGAAACAGAAGACATACGATATAAAAAAGATAAGGGGAGATATCGACTGGAAGATGATCCCCGAACTTAATATAGACAATGTTCTGTGGACCGATGATCACG
Source organism: uncultured Lachnospiraceae bacterium (assembly GCA_900320345.1). Lineage (GTDB taxonomy): Bacteria > Bacillota > Clostridia > Lachnospirales > Lachnospiraceae > UBA2868. Next base: position 7,377 of record ONRZ01000112.1, read on the forward strand.
GTATCCGTGCAAAAGGACAGCTGTGCTGCGATGATGAGAACCTGTATGTTCATATGAGTGCGGTCGAGAAGGAGATCAGGGCAGAGAATACGGAACCTTTTTCACCGGTATATGAGGACAGCTGTCTTGAGTTCTTTTTTATGCTGCCGGGATCTGACAGTTATTTTAACTTTGAGATGAATCCAAACGGTGTCCTCAATATAGAATTTGGTCCCGTGAATGCGGAACGGTTCTTTCTTTCGCGACCGGACTTAAAGAAGTATTTTGACATCAGAACAGGCAGAACGAAAGAAGGGTGGGAACTATACTATAAGATCCCGCTTAAGTTCATCAGGCTGCTCTGTCCCGGATATAAATTCGAAGGTGAGATCAGCGCAAACATGTACAAGTGCGGCAGTAAGACCGTAAACAGGCATTACCTGTCCTGGGCGAACATAGATCTTGAAAGGCCGAATTTTCACTGCCCGCAGTATTTTTCGAAGATGTATTTTGTGTCATGAAACGAACATGAAAATGTCCCCTTGTCTTACTGTTTGAGACAGTTTCGGTTGTGAAGAAAACGGAGAAAAGATGCGACAGCGAAGGTAAGCGGCATAAACGACACCAGGGAGATCCAGGAAGGAATGCGGGTAAAGAATCCGTAGAAATCATCCCATCCGCCATTGTCAGGTCCGAGGATCTCAACCATGAAATAATACACCATCGCATAGAGCAGGACCGGAAGCATGGCAAAAACCGATTCCCGCAGAGAAATGACATGGCTTGTAATAAAGAAACAGAAAGCGATCATCGCAACTATCGGGCTCACGCCGTGCAGGAAAAAGCGTGAGCCCGTAAATATCAAAACAAAACCCTTGACCGGTGATAATATACACAGAGAGACAAGGAATGTCAGCCCCACAGATGTAACGCCGGCAAATAACAGATCTACCATCCAGTTTGGCAGATGGAAGTCCTTATTCAGCAGTCCGTCTATCGTATACGGGAGCACCATGATCATGCTGACACCGCACAGGATGTTGGAATTGACCGTAAACATACAGAACGTCCGAAGTCCCATATGATCAAAATTGACATCATAAATAGTGGTCAGATTCTTGGTCACACCGATGCAGACGCAGATCGCGACGGTCACCGCACTGATCAGTGTACAAATGCATGTTTTCCGTGAGTTTTTCTCTGCAGTATTCATATCAGGATCAGATCCTTATAATCCCATAGAAATTTAGTTCCGAAGATCATATATTATATTTTACTATGTAATTACCGGGCAAATCAATACCGATCGGTCTGAAAACATAATTCAGGACACAGTTTTAATCTGTTTACAGGACATCAGGGCATTATTGTGGTATACTCAAAGCTAAGGAAGAGGTGAGAGGATCACATGAGTAAGATCGCAGTTGTGTTTCCCGGAGTGGGATACAATAAAGACAGGCCGTTGCTTTATTATGCCGGAAAAGCAGCATCAGCCTGCGGATTTGAGTTAAAGCATATTGATTTTTCCGGTATCGAATGGAGTAAGGAGAAGCTCAAAGATCGCGATTTTTTGCTTAAAACACTGGATATATGCATTAAAAAGGCGGAAGATACACTTGCCGGTCAGGGCGATATGTCCGGTGATGAATTGGTTTTTATTTCGAAAAGTATCGGAACGGTAGTAGCGACTGCATATTCATTCCGGAAATCTCTTAATGTAAGACATATCTGTTTTTCACCGCTTGAATTTATAAATGAATATGTCAGTGAGAAAAGCGCGATATTGTTCTATGGTGATAACGACCCTTATGCGGATCATAAGTCTATTGAGAAGATCGCAAGGGATAAGGAACTGGAAATGTATAAGATAAGCGGAGGGAATCATTCGCTTGAAACAGGGGACGTAAGTACGGATATTGATAATCTTAAGGGTATGATCCGGAGGGTGACCGATGTTATTAACGATGACACTCTGCTTCATACAGTAAAATAATTTTAAGGAGTCGAAATGGAAGAAAACGAAGTAGCAAAAAGCATTGACAAAGGTGTAGGCAAGTTTGAGGCTGAAGCCAGTATAATAGTGGACGATCTGTCGCCGTTGTTTGATCTGTCCGCTTATCCGCAGGAGATGCACGAACTTCTGACCGAGTGCAACCGAAGGAT
>ONRZ01000109.1 GCA_900320345.1 uncultured Lachnospiraceae bacterium
AGATAACTGTTTCTGTCATGATATCTCCTCTCTGTACATACTTGCACTCATACCATAGAATTTTTTAAAAGCCGATGAAAAATGTTCAACGGATGAATAACCGAGTTCATCCGCTATGCCTGTGATCGTCTTATCGGGCAATCCCAGCATGAGCGCGGCTGCACTCATTTTTGCTTCTGTCTTCTTACTCTGGAAATTCATCCCGTAATGTTCCGTCAACAGTCTCTGAGTCTGTCTTGTGCTTAAGTTCAATCTTGAAGCGAGCGACGAGAGTGTCAAGGAAGCATATTCATAGAGGAAGGCTTCCTCTATTATCAGGTACTGTTTATCTACCGGCTGGATCCCCCTGGGGTCCGTTTTTTCTTCATTAACGGAATAATTCCTTACACATGAGATTATTATCTGCTTTATTATCGATTCAACAACTGTCCTGTAACCCATGCTCTGTTCCTCAAGCTCGGAGAAAAGGGTCTTCATCAGGGCGTATATCCCGCATTTATCCTGTCCGTACCAGATGCTCATTTCCCGGAATATCCCAAGCGGGGATACTGTCTTTTTTTCTGTTTTACCGTTGCCGGACAGCTTAAGATATATACAGTATTCGGACAGGGGATCCTTATCATCCGGTATCATGGAATGTTTGACATGGGGTCCGGTGATATACAGAGTATGAAATATAATGGATCTCATAGCTGTTATCGGAATGCGAATGCAAGGGTATGGATCTGTGAAAGCATTCATACACGATGTTGCCCACATACACCGATCCGCCATCCATCATAAATGCAATGTCGGTGTCCTGATAAGCTGTTTTATCACCTGTATCCGGATTGTCTTTTTCATACTTATCCTTCATGCGATTATAATAACATACAACCTGCGAAAATACGACATAATTTTACGGAAACTGTCATATAATTCTCTTATTATATTTTGAATGAATACATATACTTCCAATTAGGATAAATATTTTTTCTTTTTGGAAAGGAGAAGGGTGTTATGGTTGTAAAAATGAGAGGTGCGATACTTCCGGGTAATTCGACGGTTGAGTTAAAGGATTTCGAGGTTCCAAAGCCGGGATTCGGACAGGTCCTTCTGCGCACAAAAGCGACTACGATCTGCGGAAGCGACATAAGATGCATATACAGGGAGCACACCGGTAAGGGCGCCGAAGGTTATATCCCGGGTATGATCGCGGGTCACGAACCCTGCGGTATTATAATTGAGGAAGGAGAAGGACTTAAGCGCTTCAAGAAGGGTGACAGGGTCATTGTTTACCACATTTCGGGCTGCGGCGTATGCAATGACTGCAGAAGGGGTTACTACATCTCTTGTACATCGAAGTTCCGTGCGGCTTACGGCTGGCAGAGGAACGGCGGCATGGGAGAATACATACTGGCCGATGAAAAGGACCTTATCGCACTTCCGGATGAACTTACATATAAGGACGGCGCTCAGGTAGCCTGCGGTTTCGGTACTGTTTATGAAGCCATAGAGAAGATAGGGATAAGCGGAAATGACGCCGTTCTGGTAACGGGTCTTGGACCTGTCGGACTTGCGGCCCTTATGCTCAGCAAGGCAATGGGTGCAAATATGCTCATCGGTGTAGAGATGAATGATTACAGGATAGATCTTGCCAAAAAGCTCGGTCTTGTTGACTACGTATTTAAACCCGGAGATGACACACTTGATGAGATACTTAAGATCACACGCGGACAGGGAGTTGAGAAGGCGATCGACTGCTCGGCTTCGGATCCGGGAAGACAGCTTGCCATCCGCGCTACACGTTCATACGGCAAGATCGCTTTTGTAGGAGAAGGCGGAACCTGTAACTTCAATCCAAGCCCGGATATCATCCACGGCCAGAAGACCATTTACGGATCATGGGTAACTTCACTGTGGAAGATGGAAGAACTTGTTGATAAGCTGGTACGCTGGGGCATACATCCCGATAAGCTCATCACTCACGAATTCCCCCTGGAACAGGCGCCCGAGGCATATGCCCTTATGGCTTCCGGAAACTGCGGCAAAGTAGCGGTGACCTTCGGGGACCAGGACGAAAAATAAGGAGGATGCAATGAGCGAATTCATAACAAATGTCCCGACATATACATTAAATACGGGCGCAATTATGCCTGCTGTCGGACTCGGTACCTTCGGTTCCGACAAATATACGCCGGACCAGATAGCTTCTGCGGTATCGGGTGCGGTAAAGTCAGGCTACAGGATGCTTGACTGCGCATCGGTCTATCAGAACGAGGATCAGATAGGCAGGGTACTTGAGAGTCTGTTTAAGGAAGGGACGGTTAAGAGAGAAGACCTGTTCATCACATCGAAGGTCTGGAACGATCAGCACAGGGAAGTACGTAAGGCCTGCGAAAAGAGCCTTAAGGATCTGGGACTCTCATATGTGGATCTGTACTTTGTTCACTGGCCGTTCCCCAACTATCATGCTCCGGGCTGTGACGGCGATTCAAGGAATCCCGATTCCAAACCCTTCAGCGTTGATGAATTCATGGATACATGGAGACAGATGGAGGAACTGTATGACGACGGTCTTATAAAGGCGATAGGAATGTCAAACATGACGGTCTCAAAGCTCGAAAAGGTCCTTCCGCTATGCAGGATAAAGCCCTCAGCACTTGAGATGGAATGCCATCCGTCTTTTCAACAACAGGAGTTATTTGACTATGCGATAACACACGATATCATTCCGATAGGCTTCTGCCCCATAGGTTCTCCGAGCAGACCGGAAAGGGACAGGTGCAGTACGGATGTTGCCGATACCGAACTGCCCGAGGTTATGACCGTGGCCCAAAACCACAATGTCCATCCTGCGGTTGTGTGCATCAAATGGGCCGTGCAGCGTGGTCTGTGCACCATACCGTTCTCCGTTAAGGAGCCTCAGTATATATCCAATCTAAAATGTACCACAGAGGATCCTCTTACGGATGAGGAAATGGAACTGTTAAAGAAAGCCGACTGTAACTGCCGTCTGGTAAAGGGCCAGGTCTTCTTATGGCCCGGAGCCACCGACTGGGAAGAACTGTGGCAATGAGGTAAGGAGGAATCATTATGCTTAAAGGAATACCTAAAATATTGTCTCCGCAGCTTTTGAAGGTTCTGTGTGAGATGGGACATGCCGACAGGATAGTGATATCGGACGGTAATTTTCCTGCCGAATCCGTGGGAAAGAACGGGATAGTGGTACGGCTTGACGGACATAACGTACCTGAAGTGCTTGATGCGGTACTTACCGTCTTCCCGCTTGATACCTATGTTGAGCATCCCGTAAATCTTATGGAAGTTATGAAGGGCGATCCGGTTGAAACCCCGATCTGGGATACCTATGCGGACATACTGAAAAAACACGATGACAGAGGCGGTGAAATGATAGGCCATATAGAACGTTTTGCATTCTATGAAGAAGCAGCCAAGGCCTATGCCGTGGTAGTTACGGGAGAATCAGCACTTTATGCAAACATAATGCTGCAAAAGGGTGTTGTTATTGATTAAGGGATTCCCTGTATTCGGTCGGGTTCATCCCGAAAGTCTGTTTAAATGATCTGCTGAAATGAAAGGGATCGTTATACCCTACAGCAGCAGCAACCTGCTGTAGGGTCATCCCCTTATCGTTCATCAACTGTTTTGCTATTCCCATCCTGTAATTTCTTATGTATTTCGAAGGAGTTATCCCATCAACCCTGTTAAACACTTTGGTCAGATATGAAGAGGAGAATCCGAGGTTTTGTGCGATCGTATTAAGATCGAGATCTTCGGCATAATTATTCTGCACATATTCCTCAACGAGCTTTACTATCTCTTCGGGAGAGAGCGGAGTTTCCTGATCGTTACCGGATCTTACCCCAGCATAAATATCGGTCAGTGACAGTTCGAGTTCCTTTAATACCCTGTGAAGCTCCTCCTTATCAACCGGTTTTAACAGATAGTCCTTAACACCGTAATGAAGGGCTTCCTTGGCATACTGGAAATCGGCATAGCCTGTTATGATCACACATTTAACGTTGTTCATCGTATGGTGTATCTTAGATGCGAGCTCAAGCCCCGACATGACAGGCATTGAAATATCCGTAAATACAACATCCGGGGGCTGCTGTTTTATGGCATTTAATGCATCCTCCCCGTTTGAATATATCCCGCAGACCTTAAAGCAGGGATTTTCCGTTTCAATATGCTTGGCGATGTTTTTTGCGATAAGCTTTTCGTCTTCCGCTATTATCACACGATACTTTCTTTCATCCATGGCTCATCCCTCTGCCTTTGCTTTTTCTTCCGTTTCCGTATTTAAGTCAAGCTCTCCTCCTATTGTAACAAGAGCTCCGCCTTCTGCATAGTTGCTCACGCGGAAAATATGTTTACCGTGATACAGTGTTTTAAACCGGATATATATGTTCATAAGTCCCATGCCGTTTATCTCAAGACCGGGAAGCATATCCGTTTTATTGATATATTCTATTTTCTCGTTTATCTCCTTAAGGTCATCTTCGTTAAAGCCCGGGCCGTTATCCTTGACGGTTATCTCCCAGTATATCCCCGTCATGCGGCCGTCAATGCTTATGATCCAGGGCGCGCGTACATTCTTTGTCGCATATTTTATCGAATTTTCGACTATGAGCTGAAGGCAGAGTTTTGGGATTTTTATATCCCTCATCTCATCGGGGATGTTGATGTCATAAATAAGATCGTCTTCATATCTCATCTTCATGCACTCAAGATAATCCTTAGCATGTGAAACGTCTTCGTTCACAGGTACCAGGGGATCCTTGTCGGATGAGATATATCTTAAGATCCTTGAAATAGTCTGGCACATTTTTGTGACCTCATCGTTCATGCCTTCATCAGCCATTGCCGAAATGGTCGCTAAGGAATTATACAGAAAATGGGGGTTCATCTGTGACTGAAGTGCCAGGATCTGTGACTGGAGCCGCTGATTATTGAGGACTATCTCCCGGTTCATGGAAGTCTTGGCACGGTCATGCATATCCATTACCGCCGAGTACAGGGTATCAAGTTCGATGATATTAGTATCTATCTTCTCGAGTGAACCCGTAAGCATGCTCTCTTTATCCGTATGCAGAGATGAAATGTTGGAATACATCTTCATGACGGGGATCGTTATGATCCTTGATACAACATACGAAAGCAGGAGGATCAGTACGATGAATCCGGCGAAGATAAGAAGGTTTGCCTTGATATAATCATATATAGGTCTGTAAACGTCATTGTTATCTATCGCTATCACAGTTGTAAAACCGGAGTATGAGGATGAATTGACAAAAAGATGAGTATTCCCGTTATAAGAGATATGTCGGGGTTCGTCATAAACCGGCTGATCGTTTCCCGTCACCAATGCGGCATATTCTTCCGCCATGTTATCATCCGCGAAACTGTAGATGCTCTTGCCTGTCTGGTCATAGATATAGATCTTCTCGTTATATGCTCCGGTATCTATCTTTTTTAATTTTGCTATGAGCGATGATATGGAATGCTTGACCTCAATAACACCCTGGGGTTTATAGTAAGTGGACAGATAAACCGATGCAACCGTAAGGAATCTCGATCCGTCCTCATAGGTAAAGAACTTGGTAAGGCGTTCATCCCTGTCACAGAAGACCAGACGGTTGTTCTCGCTGTTTTTAAGATCGTCATACCATGGCTTATCATCCACATGATCCAAGGTATTTGAGTTATCAAGTCCCACTCCGACACATCCGCCTTCAAGAGAATACAGGTATATCTGATCGACAGGACGCGAAGGCCCCATGATCGCAGTAAGCAGGTCGGTCAGGACCTTTATGTTCTGCATCTCGGAATAATTCCCGTCCCCGCTTGAAACAGGTCTGTTCATATATGCAAGAAAGTGTTCCTTGACAAGATTCGAATAGGCCACGTTCTGCATTACGGTATTTACGCTTTTTATCTCCTCATCCATAAA
>ONRZ01000113.1 GCA_900320345.1 uncultured Lachnospiraceae bacterium
AAGTCCGTAATGTATGAAGATCCCGAAACGGAGCTTCTCATACCACTCGGGAACCCTGTAAGCCGACAGTGAAGCCCAGTCATCTTTATACGGTCCCTTACGTATGACCTCCTCTATTTCCCCGATCTTCTCCTGCATGTCGTAATCTTTCATTTCGGGCCATTCTCCTTCCCTGCCTGACAGTCTTCCCTATCCGATACATAATCCACATTAGAACTTAAAGTAAATAAACTCCTGTGCAAACTGATTATTGACCTTAAGAGCTATCACAACAATGGCGGACACGATGTAGATCACCCACTTAAGCGGTGCCTTCAGCCTGCTAAGCTGCATGAGCATATCCTTACGTTCGTTGAACAGATCGAATATGATCAGAAGGATTATCGCAAGCGTTGTCTTTAAAAGATCGGTGAACATGCTCCGTACGATGTAGAAGGCTTCCGATATCGAGTTTGCCCTAAAAAACATCCACGCATAGCTCACAATGCAGAAGGTAAGGAGCGTCAGCAGTATTTTGACCGGCTTGGTCAGTGCTTTTTCTTTCTCTCTTGTAAGCCCGGTCGCCTCTTTTATCCTGTTCTCAATGATCTGGCAGATCCCGTGGATCCCGCCCCACAGCACGAAGGTCCAGCTTGCCCCGTGCCACAGCCCGCTGCATAAAAAGGTTATGAGCAGGTTTAAGTCTCTCCTCGTCTTTGAACACCTGTTGCCGCCCAAAGGTATATACACATAATCCCTGAACCACGTTGACAGCGAGATATGCCAGCGTCCCCAGAATTCCTTGATGCTTGAAGACAGATAGGGCTGTCTGAAGTTCGTAAGAAGATCAAAGCCGAGCATCCTTGCAACGCCTATCGCCATATCCGAATATCCCGAGAAATCACAGTATATCTGGAAGGTATACAGAAGCGTCGCCCATGCAAAGCATATCCCATGATGCTGCGGGACCTTGTTGAACACTTCATCAACATATTTTGTCATCATATCCGCTATGACGATCTTCTTTATCAGTCCGAGCAGCAGAAGCCTTGCACCGTAGACAACAGAATCGTAATCGAAGGTTTTTTCCTTATCTATCTGCGGGATAAAATGCCCCGCCCGTTCAATGGGACCCGATGAGATATTCGGGAAAAACGAAACGAAGATCGCATATTTTCCGAAATGCCTTACCGCCTGCGTTTTTCCTTTGTAAACGTCTATGATATATCCGACCGCCATGAACGTATAGAAAGATATGCCGACCGGCATTATAAGGCGAAGCGTTGTCTCCTGCATCGGAATGCTCAGCCTGTTTAAGACCTTTGCCACCGTGTAGAGGGCAAAATTAAGATATTTAAACACAAGCAACAGGGATAATGTCACCACTACCCCTGTCGTCATTATTATCTTCTTCTTTTTTGCGACATCCTGCTTCTCAATGAGGATCGCACATATATAGGAAGCAAGCATTGTCACGAGGATGACCGCAAGATATCTCACATCATAACTTATATAGAACCACGCATTTGCCATAAGGATGAATATCCATCTGTACTTATGCGGGAGCAGCCAGTATGCAAGAAATGTGACGGTCATAAAAACCGCAAATGCGGCTGTGGAAAACAGCATGATCAGCCCTCCGCCGCTATCTTAAGCCTGTCGCGTTCCGAAAAACTCATATCGCCGCCCCTTAAGTCTATGATAGGTCCTCCGGTCCCGAGAATATAATCCTTCGTGATCGTCACTCTGCCTATATTATCATCCTTGGGGATCTCATACATTATATCCAGCATAAGTTCTTCTATTATCGACCTCAGTGCCCTTGCACCCGTATCCTTTAAAAGCGCCTTCTTTGCTATCTCATGTAAGGCTTCTTCATCGAATTCAAGTTCCACCTCATCCATCGCAAGCAGCTTCTGATACTGCTTTATTATCGCATTCCTGGGCTCCTTTAAGACTTCAACGAGCATGTCTTCGTTTAAGCCTTCAAGGGTCGCGATTATGGGAAGACGGCCCACAAACTCAGGTATCATCCCGAACTTCTTGATATCATCGACCGTCACTTCCTTAAGTATATCCTTCTTCTTATCCAGGACATCCTTAAGTTCCGCATTAAAACCGATCGACGTCTGTTTCTTAAGCCTCTGCTTTATTATCTCATCAAGATCCGGGAACGCTCCTCCGCATATGAACAGGATATTCTTGGTGTTTATCGTGGTTAGCGGGACCATCGCATTTTTGGAATTGGATCCGACCGGAACCTCTATCTCGCTTCCCTCAAGGAGCTTGAGCATACCCTGCTGAACGGACTCACCCGAGACATCCCTTGTGCGCGTGTCCTTCTTCTTGGCGATCTTATCGATCTCGTCTATGAAAATGATCCCCGTTTCGGCCTTCTCAACATCATTATCCGCGGCGGCAAGAAGCTTGCTTACAACACTCTCGATATCATCACCTATATATCCCGCTTCGGTAAGCGATGTCGCATCCGCTATCGCAAGCGGAACATCAAGAAGCTTCGCAAGAGTCTTTACCAGATATGTCTTACCGCAGCCGGTAGGACCTATGAGCAGCATATTCGATTTTTCTATGTCAACGTTCTTAAACTGCTCTCCGTATTTATCCGCTCTCTGCTCCTCGGAAACCACCCTCTTGTAGTGATTATATACGGCGACCGAGATTATCTTCTTGGCCTTTTCCTGACCTATCACATATTCATCCAGCATTTCCTTTATCTTATGCGGCTGGGGTATCTTGTTTAAGTCAATGAGAGGCGTTGTTCTCTTGGTCTTTTTCTTGACTTTCGTCTTCTGTCCGAACAGGCCCGGAATGTCCGCCATATTAAGAAAACTTATCCCCGGAAAACCCTGGAGCGGGCTGCCCTGCTCGTATGAAGGCGCATCACTGTCCTCCTTTTTCTCATCATCTCCCTGTCCGTCCGCTGCAGTAACATCGGCCTTATCAGTATCCTTATCTTCGCTCCCGTTAGTCTTCTTAAGTTCATCCTTTGAATTCTTATTAAGATCTCCGAAAATGCTCCCGAGCGGAGTCCCGCTGTTTATACTGCTGTTGCTGGTCCCGGGATTTGTACCCATGTTAAACGGATTTATCGGTGAAAAGCCGAACTGTCCCATGGTATCCATGGTCTTATGCATGCAATCGGAACAGATGTACATCCCGTCAAACAGCCTGAACATATCCTTGACCTGACTTTTGCTTCGCCTGCACATCTGGCAGTATACTTCATATTCTCCGTCATTATTGTTGTTATTTATATCAGCCATTATTATCTCCCTGCTAATCTCTCTTATCGAAATATCCCTTGTTCATGGCAAGTGCCTTTATCATGAAAGCGGGCAGTTTTTTATGATTCTTACCCAGGATGTATCCAAGGTATTTAAAACAGCAGTTCCATACAAAGGGGATTATCAGATATCCCTTTCCCTTTTCGGTAAAAAAACGTGCTGCCTGCTTAATGTATTTCATCCCCTCCGATTCCGACGATATCCCCTCAAAAACTTCCGGGTGCTCCGCCTGCGAAACGGCAAGATCGAAGTTACGGTGAAGCTGCTGAAGCGCACTGTAATCATGCGTATGGATGACTCTCGCATCCGACTCATAATATATCTTATATCCGTTCATGATAAGCTTATGAGCAAATATCATGTCCTCATTAAAGATCGTGCGCTTTATGAAGCCTCCGAGTTTTTCATATACATCCCGTCTGTATGCCGCGCACACATTGGAGCAGAAAAATGTTTTTATCCCAAGTTGTTCGAGGTCACCCGCGCTCTTGCATATCTCTTCATCGGGATAATTAAAATTCCTCGTAAACCTCTCCGCAAGGCTTGATGTTTCCGCCGGCATCTGTCTTGCGTAAGCTGCTCCCACAGTCGGGTTTAACATATGCCTTGTGAGGTTTTCTATGAGGCTGTCATCATACGGGACTGCATCCATCGTCATAGTTATGATCACATCGGCTGTGGAATGCCCAAAGGCCTCTGCCCTTGTACCGCCATGGTCGAACTCACTTCTGTCAAGTTCGATGACCGTGGTATCTCCCGCCGCCATTGCAAGCTCTATAAGTTCAGGTGCAAAATGATCTCCCTCATCCCTGCGGGTATACATTATGATGATCTTATCCGGTCTTACAGTCTGCACGGCAAGACCCTTTAGCAGTGCCCTGAATTTATCGTCCGGTTTATAGACCGGGATCACTATGTCTATTCCGTTAATATGCATTCTCGTTTATGAATCCCCTGAAAATGGTCAGGAAGAGTATCTTAATATCAAAACCCATTGTCCAGTTCTCTATATAATACAGATCATACTCTATCCTTTTCTCTATCGATGTATCTCCGCGAAGACCGTTTATCTGGGCCCATCCGGTCATGCCCGGACGCACCTGATGCTTTATCATATACCTGGGTATCGTCTCCCTGAACTGCTCAACGAACATGGGTCTCTCAGGGCGCGGTCCGACAAGGCTCATCTTCCCGACAAACACATTGAACAGCTGCGGGAGCTCATCAAGACTGGTCTTACGAAGGAATCGTCCTATACTCGTTACTCTCGGATCATCCTTTACCGTCCAACCGTTATCCTCATCATTTTCGTCCTTATCCTCCTGAGCCTTCATCGTCCTGAACTTATACATCTTAAACGGCTTATTGTGAAGACCCACCCTCTCCTGCACGAATATCACGGGTCCGGGGCTGCTGACCTTGATCGCTATTGCGCAGAACAGCATTATCGGAGAACCGATTATTATCGCACAGAACGAACCGATTATATCCACGATCCTCTTCATTACGATGTTTACCGTATTTGTCAGCGGCACGTGTCTTATGTTTATAACGGGAAGTCCCTGCAGATCCTCCGTATAAGGTTTGTTAGGGATTATCCCGGTATAATCGGGGATAAACTTCGTGTGGACACCCGACTTCTCACACATGTTCACTATATGCTCAAGACGGCCGTATTCTTTAAGGCTTAAGGTTATCGCGATCTCATCCAGCTTGTTTTCTTCGAGGATCATCTCAAGGTTATCTATTACACCCATTACCTTGACGCCCTTGTACATCGTACCGCGCTCAACATGATCGTCGAGGATACCGCGCACAACATAACCCCACTGCGGGTTCAGCCTTATCTTGTTTATGTATGATTCCGCAGACTTTGAATATCCGACCAGAAGCACATACTTAAGGTTATAGCCCTTCTTTCTGAAAAACCTGAGAAGATATCTTATGATATTCCGTATAAGTGTCTCGAAGAAAATGTTGGCACACCAGAAGATGAAGATCATCTCACGCGAAAAATGCGTCTGCCCCATCATGTACATAGCCACGATAAGTCCGAGACTCCCTATGGTATTTGCTTTTATGATGTTATAGAGTTCCCTCTTACGTCCCGATGCCCTCTTGCTGTTATACAGGTTGCAAAAGTAATAGAGCAGCAGGTATGAAGGGATGACAAAATACATTACCCTCCTGAAATAACTCGTGGGAAGGCTCATGTTATAGTCAATGAACCCGCTCTTGAACTTAAGCCACCATGCAAACCAGTAACTGCCGGCTAT
>ONRZ01000114.1 GCA_900320345.1 uncultured Lachnospiraceae bacterium
ATCTTGCCCTGTATCGTCATATCAGTAGAGGGCTGGTGTTCCCAGCCCTGATACCTTGTTCCGTCATATGAGATTGTAAATCTGTAATTCTTTTTCATCACCTTATGAACCTGTGTGTAATTGAGTCAGGGAACCTGTCCCCGTGACTCTATGAACCTGTGTATAACTGAGTCAGGGAACCTGTCCCCGTGACTCAGAAGCTGTGTCCTCCGGACGAGTGACCGCCGCCGCCACCGCCTCCGCCGCCTCCCGAACCTGAGCTTCTCGGAGAGTATTTCCTGGTCTCATGTAAGAAGGTAACCTTCGGATCCGTGAACGAAAACTTCGAAAACAGCAGATCTACGATGGATGCATCCGAAGGCTTAGCGGCCTTGGAGACTGTCCTAGCGAAGAAATAATTGATTATGAGCGCCAGCAGTATGGCAAGACAGGCGTTTGAAACATACTTCATCGGAGCTGCGATACGCTTGCCCTCAAGCACATCCGAGATCTCGCTGAATGCCTCTTGTGCACAGCTGTAATAATCACCGTTGGTGGCATATTTGTAGATATTATCACTTATTATGTTCATTATCGAGCTTGTAAGCTCCCTGTGATATGCTCCCTCGGAATAAAACAGCAGCTTTCGTGTATCCATATCGATGAGGAACAGGATACCGCTCTCCTCCGGGATCAGCGATCTGTAGTAATTTCCTGCATAGGATTCGGCATCACCGTAACTATTATGATCCGTAGTGACCAGCATTACAAAACCGCCGTCCGAACTCTTTGCCATATGCGGGATCAGATCCGCTTCTTCCTCGGGAGAAAAAAGGTCCGCCTCATCATCTATAAGTATCTGGTATCCGCTGTTATCATTCTCATAGAGAAGGTAGTTATCATTTTCCTCAACGGGAGAGCGGTAAACGATAATGTAAATGCCTTCGAAACAAGGTTCCCTATTGTTTTCATGAACTCTGATCTGTCCTTACGCACGATCATCACCTCCCTTCCTGTCAAACTGAGGAAGTCTCCTCGTTGCCACCCTGTTATAGTTAAGAAGTGTGAACCTGAAGCAGATCATGAACACGACCGCATCAAGTATGCACAACAGATAATACGGCATGTCGCTGACAACATCCAGCATAAAGGTCATAAGGAGTCCTATCGCTATCGATATAACACCCACGATCGTTATGCCCATCTCAAGCCCCTGCATCTTTATCCCTTCCGAATCCTTTACGATCTTCTTAAGAGCAGCCTCCTTCTCTTTTGCGGCCTTATCCGCTCCGTTATCATTATCTTCGGGATTCTCCTGTCCCTTTTTAAAGATCTTGCCCTTATCGTCTTCGCCGGTCTCTGCTTTCCTGATGGCAGTCCTCTGAAATCCGTTTATCACAAAAACTATCACGGTAAGCACGGAAGCCGTCAGCAGCACTGCCTTTGGCGTAAGGACAAGGAACAGGTTAAGGATAAGGAAGATAAAGACAGCAAGGATACCCGAAAACAGCAGATATTTCTTCGGATCTATCGGGAGATCCGCCGCCACCTTGCCTGTCTGTCCGTTCACGGTCGCATATGTTACCCGCTCACCGTTCCTGTAGGACATGAACCATACCGGAAACATTGCGGAATGGCCCTTCATGGTACGTGAACTGAAGGCTGTCCCCGGCTTATCATTGCTCTTGTTATCACCGGTTATCGTATATTTCCTGAATTCCCTGGTTTCCGATTTGATGCGGTCCAAAGAATGATTGTACGCAAGAGCCGAAGCCTGTTTTGAATAAACCTCCTTGCCCACATCGGCAATGTCGGCATAAAAACCGCTCATGTAAGACGGCTCAAACGGCTGGCGTTTTGTTATATCATAGGGTGCCAGGGCCTCGCTTATGTCATCTGAAAATGACGACGACGCATCATAACTGAGCCCGTCATATTCCGCATCGATATTTCCGGTCAGGCTGTAATGCTTGGTTATTATATAGTCACCCGAACGGTGCTCGGTCTGCCCGTTTAGCTTAACGGGACCTGACTGCTTCACATCATAGGACCAGTAAGGCATATATATACCTCTGAATCCGTCGATGCACTTTTCGCTCTTATACTCCTTCGGTATGAAAAGAGCCCGTTTTACAAGCTTGCGGTAAGCCTCCTTACAGTCATCCTTGGTGATGCTGAACGGAATGATGAACTCAGGTCTCTTCTCCTTGGCGATCCTTGAGCTGAGTATAGTGGAAGCGCCGCAGAAGCTGCAGAATGCCGCTGCTGTATTCTCATCCACGCTCATAAGCTCACCGCCGCATTGCGGGCAAGTGTAGACCGTAACATCATAGGTCTCAAAGCCGCCGTCATCCGCAGGTTCGGCTTCCTGTGCCATGGCCTGTTCTTCGGCATCCTTTTCCACATTAAACTGTAAAGGATCAAAATCAGATCCGCAGAAGTCACACACCATCCTCTGCGTTTTGGCATCAAACCTTAAGTTCGCGCCACAATTAGGACATGCTATCAAATCACATTCCCCCTCCCATAAAATTATCTGTCAGCAACAAAAACCATCTCATCCGGAAGCAGCTTTACTATCACTCTCTCGAGTTCATCGCTCTGGACCGGTTTGGTGAGATAATCGGTAAATCCGATCGCCAGATATTCCTTATCCGCTCCCTCTATCGCATTTGCGGTAAGCACGACTACAGGTGTCCGTTCGCTTTTGTACCTGTCTGTCTTCCTTATCTCTTCAAATGTCTCTATACCATCCATCTGAGGCATCATGTGATCTAAGAAGATCATATCGTAATGGTTCTCCTTATACAGTTCAAGGCCTCTGGCCCCGCTGTCCGCAGTATCGATCATAACTTCCGTATTCTTAAGCAGGAGTGTAAATATCTTAAGATTGACCGAAACATCATCGACAACAAGGATCCTCGCATCGGGCGCCTTAAAGCTCTCATGGTAATTCTCCCCCGTACCTTCCCCGGCATTATACTTCGTCCAGAAATCACCCATAGGTTCCGGAGATACGGCTGTCTGCGGTATAACCGCAGTAAATTCCGATCCCCTGCCATATTCGCTCTTTACGTCTATCGAACCTTCCATAAGGTCGATGAGCTGCTTTGTTATCGAAAGACCTAGTCCCGTTCCTTCAATGTTGCGGTTCTGTCTCTCATCCGCCCGTGAAAATGAATCAAAGATGGTCTTCATACCCTCCTCGGATATACCGCGGCCGGTATCGGTAACCCTTATGATAAGGTCGATACGGTCATCTGCCTTCTTAACAAAATCAACATCGAAGGTTATTGACCCGTTGTCTGTATACTTGACGGCATTTGAGAGGAGATTGGTGATTATCTGTCTTATCCTGACCTCATCACCCTTTAGTACCGAAGGAAGCTTCTCATTATACTCAAGTTTAAGAGTAAGTCCCTTGTCTCTGGCCCTCATGTCGAGCAGTGTATAGCATTCCCTTATGAGATCATAAGTATCATACTCATCGGGGACTATCTTCATAAGACCGGATTCTATCTTGGAAAAATCCAGTATATCGTTTATAAGCGAAAGAAGGGTATGTGATGCAGTCTCAATGTTGGATGCGTAGCCTATTATGTTCCTTTCGGCACTCTCCCTCATTATTATCTCGTTCATGCCGATGACCGCGTTTATGGGTGTCCTTATCTCATGCGACATTCTGGCAAGAAAGATACTTTTTGCCTCATTTGCCTGCTCGAGGCTTAAGTTTATCTCCGTAAGCTCCTTTTCCTTTTCCTCAAGTTCCTGCCTCTTCCTCTCATATACCCGGCTCTCGAATTTAAAGATGGCGCCGAAAATTAGAACCACAGCCGCGATACCTATTATATAATCAACATATTCGTCATGTCTGCTGCTCAGTCTGTTAACAAACTCCGGATGATAGTATTCGTATATGATAAGAGATGAAAACAAGATGATATCTCCGATATATATGACCAGACAGGGCCATCCGTCAACAACAAGCCACACAAACAGAGCCGCCAGCGTAAGCCACAGGGGCATTCCGGATTCCTTGCCCCCATCAACTATATAGAGGAGGGGCATCAGGAAATAATTGGCCACGACCGATAATATGATCCCCGCTGCATTTGGCTTATTCCACTTATTTGCTATAAGAAGAGATAAAATAAAGGATAAGATCAAAAGTCCCATTATCCAGAAACTGCTTTTTGCGGTTCCCAGAAATATGTCATATATAAGACAAAAAAACAGTGCGGCTGTACCTATGATAAGAAATATGTTGATAAGCCTATGCTGTATCTGAAGCTCCTCACGCATCAGATACCTGATAAGTTCCCTGAATTTCTTCAATTTGTTTCTCCAAAAATCCCGATCACGGTCTTCTGTAAGACCTGAAAATGTATTAAACTAAGTATATCATGAGGGTATGATTTAAACAAGAAAGGACAAAGTATCAATGGGAGAAAACAGTTATTTCAGGGAAGCCCTCTCGGACTTTGCCTTCGACGCGGCATACGGTGATTCGATAAGGCATCTGCACGACAGCGGTTTTACCCCTGCTCAGATCCGCGAATATCTTAAAACGGAAGCCCTGACCGAGGAACGTATTCAGGAAGTAATAGATAAATACAGAGGAACTTCCGACGACATGGGAAAAGATATAAATAACGGCCGTAATTATGAGATCGTGAAAGAATACGATCAGTATGGCCGTTCCACTTTTGTTATGAAGAAATGGGGAGAGTCTAACTAAATCCTGTTTTAATCAAAGTTTTCCACAGTTTTTCTGTGAGCCTTTCGCCGTTTTATTAAATCCTGATTAAATATTTTGTATCTGTTTATCTAGGGCATTTATTTATAAATTCCGATGGGCTCTAACCCGCATAAATACTGGATCCTTCAGTTAAGTGTGTTAACACCCAATACAAGAATATCATTTTCTTCAAATATTAAATCATCGTTTGGGACAAGTTTTCTGTCCCCCCGCATGACCATTACGGGCACCATATCGGGCATGAATTCCACCTCATTTATGCGTTTCCCCACCCAGCTGTTTTCGGACCCTATCCTCGATGTTATATACTTGACACCTGTCTCCCGGAGAGGTTCGCCCATGACTTTCATTTCCGTATACTGCTCAACAAAACCGGCTGATATTATTCCTGTAGGGACCGCTACCATGCCCACTCCGAGGAAGGATATGATGATCGCCATTACCTTTCCTGCCACTGTGACCGGATAAATATCCCCGTAACCCACGGTAAGCAGCGTGGAAACCGACCACCAGATCCCCGAAAACGCGTTTTTGAACTGATCCGGCTGCGCTTCATGCTCCAGACTGTACATGCACAGTGACGATGCGAGCATCAGGATGAATATCATACATACGGATGAGATAAGCTGGTTCTTCTTCTCCTTAAGAACGTTCGTGATCACGTTAAACGCGTCATACTGGGCATTTATCCTGAACAGCCTGAATATCCTTATCACCCTGAATATCCTAAATGCCACCGCTCCCGCCGGGAAAATGAAAGGCAGAAAATAAGGGATTATCGAAAACAGATCTATAAGACCGTATGCGGATATGATAAACCTGGTCCTCGCCTTCCACTTTATCTTCTCATCCGGATACAGATAATCCGCCGTCCATACCCTTAATATGTACTCTATCATAAATATAACAATAGTTATTAATTCTAATACATTAAGTATCTCCATGTAAGGATCGAACTGATCGAAGGTCTGCATCAGCGTAACTATAAGGTTTACGAAGATGACCACCACGATGAACCTGTCAAACACCGCACTCGGCACATCATCCTTATTCCCTATCTCGATTATATTGAATATCCGTTTTCTCTTATCCATCTTATCTCCCTTAAGCCGTCATACTTTATATTATACCGGGATCAGTCCCTCACCTGCTCTGCACCGGTAACCCTTAGCACCCTGCCTTCGACCCTGAACTTAAGATCATATCCGGCAAAGCTCACTCCGTACTCCCTCTTAGGATCATCCTGATAGGACGGTCTTATATCTTCCGCAAGCATTGCCAGGGCTGCCTCCCTCTTATCCTCCGGCAGCATATCAAGAAGATCCTTCGGAAAATCAACCTCAAGAGCCGTCGACCCCGCATCC
>ONRZ01000048.1 GCA_900320345.1 uncultured Lachnospiraceae bacterium
ATTTTTGAAATGATAATACAGGGTGCTTTCCTTTAACATTATGTTGATGAATATCCTGCTCTGCTGTTTCCTGAATCCATAATTGCATCTATCGCAAGTATAACTGCTATGAGACCAACTTCATCCTCCGTGTCATAAATATCCAATTCATAGCTGTCTCCCCAGCTCATCCATACCTTATGTATTCTGGCTATCTCATCACCATTGCTCACGATACTGTAATCATGGGCCAGTAAATCACCCTCTACCGTCCAGCCCTTACCGATTATATAATATCTCGGTTTTAGGAAGGTTATCTCTTTGACTATTTCCGCTATCTGTAAGCCATTTACGTATACATAGAATTTTGGCATTAATGATAGCAGTTTTTTTTGCACAAGGGCAACTTCATAGCCGGTCGTGTCATAAATATGTAGTTTAGGCACAAGTGTGAATACTTCACCCTCCACTTTGTAATGTACTTCTTCGAACTCATCTGTAACATTGAATTTTGCTCCAAAAGAAAAGATTTTTTGTCTAATATATAACTTCATCTATAAACTCCTTTTCTCCTCAACCTCTTTTCTCATCGCAAGAAGATTTTCTTCAGCTCTTTTATCATATGATTCTACCGTTCCTCCTGCGGCAAATATTCTGCTGTGCGGCTGAGATTAACAGAAACCGGTAGTTGAGATCCGGAAGCTCACACATATCCTCATCTTCCTGTTTATCGTCAGAACACCCCACGTCTTTCTGTTGGCGGGAGACGCCGGCGGAATGAATACGCCCTCTCTTATAACGCTGCTCTCTATCCTGCCAAGGTTCGTTATACAATGGCCGTCACGCTTTTCATAGCCGAACATCTTACTACCGACAAATCTGCCGGCCCCGCTCTCAAAACTTCCGAGAGTTGATATTGCCACGGCATCGAGAAGTTCCGGATCCATATTGAAATAGCACGAGAGAACGAGCATCTCCCTATCGGGTTTACTTATGATACTCCTGACTTCATGACCTACAGCCTTGGCGAGTTCCATGATTTCAGAACTTCTCTTTCTGACTACCACTCCGAATGCAGTAGCATAGTTTCCAAGAGCACCTTTTTTGTAACTTTTTATCTTATCCCTTATGTCAGAAGCTATGACCACCTTATCCGTACTCTCCTCGATCATCATCTCCGCAATAAGATAGTCATTAAGTGATACCCCGTTTTCCCTGCATAAACCAAGAAGAGCATCGAGCTCTTCTGCGTCAACACTCTTTATCTCACGCTTTATTTTCTGTTTTGAATCATGATCACGCTCGAACTTAAGATACTCGTCATAGCTGACCTTATGGCCTTCTTTACGCCACTTCTTATTGGATCCCCTGATCAGCAAATTGCTGATAAACCCAAGGTCACTGCCTCTCGGAAGATCATTAGGACTTTCCATCAGTTTCTCGTTAACGGAATTCGGCCGGGTACCGTTAGCATAATGATCCGCGAACTCCTGCACCAACTGAAGAAGACCTCTTCCGTCACATAGAAGATGATGAGTTATGAACAGAACCCTGGTTCCGCTCCCGGAGGGATAAGCAAAGACCTTGAGCAGTGCTTCCTTCTGAACGTTCCACCCGGCTGTAGATACCGCCTCATAATCAGCCTGCCAGTCATCGTCTGTCTCTTTTATCGTTACCGGTATCTCAAGTTCCGGATGCTCTTCATAAAATACCCGGGGACTCCCCTGCTCCTCAGCTATCAGACTTCTCATAAGAGGATGAGCTGATTTAAGAACACCAATGCTCTCGATGATCCCGTTTTCATCAAACTCCGCCCCGATCTCCGCCATGATGCCAAAATGCATATTCGGACACATATAGTGCGCCCTTTCAGTATATAAGTATTTCCTGTCTGCCATGAATCTATCTTTCCTTTACCTATCCTATGTAATAGCAAATGTCAGAGCGATCTGTTTTTCCCGCATTTTCCCAACATCTAATCCCACCAATAACTTGCGTAGTATTTTTCAATCCTGTTACCGTCGAGGCTAACCTCAAATATACCTGAAAGCGCCGGTCCGTTTTCAATGTACTTATCGGGATCGGAAGACTTGAGGTTATAGTTTTTAACGATCCACTTGTATGGCGTATCTCCGGCTTCATAATTACCGAAAAATTCAAGCTCGGCCGAACTGTCAAAATCTGCACTCTCATAGACATAAAGATCACATTTTTTATAATCTCCCGTCATATACGGGATTGATACGGAAACATTATGTAAGATGACACAGTCCTTAAGTATCTCGATGTCTTCATCCCCATTAAGAATATACCAATTTCTATCACCTATATATGGTCCTGTTTCTTTGACATATGCATCCTTAAACCCTGCCGCCTTAATATCCTCAAGTGCCTTCAATGCATCCTTCTCATTCGTATAAAGTCCCTCACTGACGACATAGTATGGATCGGGATTTAGTTTTGAAAAATCGGGTGTATATACCACAGGACAAAGGTGATACCCTGCTTCTTCGAGTTTCATTTCGGTATCAAGGCAATCATCCCTGTTCTTAAAGGCAGCTATGAAGACACCATAGTAATCAGAGGATTCAAATGAAACATCATCTTCCTGCTCTGCATAACTGCCAAATGAATCTTCGCTAAATATGATATCATCCATCGTGATAACAGGAATAGCATCTTCGTTTATACGTGAAAAGACTACTGTCTCAGCAAATTCGTCAATGAATGCATCTCCATCCACAGTAAGTGAAAGCCTGTCTCCGTTTATACTGTATTCTCCGGTGATCTCGCAGGGCATTTTACCATATCCGAGAATATTTCCTCTTCCGGTAAATGAACCATTGTCAAAATCACAGCCGAATTTCGAATATATAACCTCTGAGGACGGTGATTTCTTAAAAACAGTCATATTGCTTCCCAAAATATCGAGAAATATATCCGCCCCATCTCCTTCCGCTGCCCACATGCCCTGAATATCATTGTTACTCTGTCCTTGACTGTTAACATATGCAAATATATCCTCAACTTTGTCATCCGAGGCAAAAAGCCGGCTTTCTCCGTCTTCCCCACAAAGAAACCCGTTCTTATCAAACCCTTCAAACAACAGGCCTTTTTCCGTAAGTGTGATCGTTCCGTTCCATCCCCTCGACCAATATTTCCCTGCATTCGACATGTTTGAAAAGCATAGTTCATTGACTTTTACACTTTTCGAATCTGTGCCGGACATATCATCGGTATCATAGGGTATGAATTCAGCTGCCCAATAGCTGTATGCTTCAAGAGTATCACTATCATCGCGCATAGCCTCACCACAATAGGCATAGAGATTATTTCCAAATGATATGACATTCATTATAAGGCGTTTGTCGGGATCACTGTCCTCAGGATCAAAAGAATACTTACCCTCCATGCGTTTTGCAAGAGATTCCTTATCAGCCGTTTCGGTATTCTTTATATCCTTAGGCTTTTCTTCCTGTACCATCCGCCCGGCATCCGGGATATCTGCAGGTGTATCTGCGACACTTGCCTCCTCTGTTTTAGTGCGGCATCCGGCCAGCAGAATGATCACTGTCAGAACACTTATAGTTTTTACAACGAGATAATTTCTTTTTTTCATATGACCCTCTTATCATTTCAATATATTTGGACGAAACTTCCTTTCCATCTCTTACCACATTTTTTGCATATACTTTCTTTCTGCTTATTGCTTTTACCTGATTTCCCTGACTTTGAGTATAACACAATAAGATCTTAATGTCCTGTCAACTGCCTTTAAGATAATGTATCTCTGTGTTAAAATCTGATATAGGTATTATTTGAATTTAGGAGAAATTTAAGGATATGTGTACACACTTTTACCTGCAGTACCAGTCGCAGGAATTAAAAGATATAATGCAGGCCGCAGTCGATTCAAAGCTTGCCAACCGTCTTATACATGAAAGAACAAAGCCCGTTAAGACCTATGGTGAGATAAGGCCGACCGATGTGGTCCCCGTGATCGCTCCAAACAGCAGGGGAACCAGGGCTGTTTTTCCGATGCAGTGGGGATTTCACCTGCCAAAAAGCGACAAACCGCTTGTTAATGCCAGATGTGAGACCGCAGCGACAAAGCCCACCTTCCGGCATCTTATTACTACGAGTGGGAACATTTTAAAAGTCCTGACGGAAAGGTTAAGACAGGGGATAAATATATCATCCAGCCGAAGGGATCGATGGTCACCTGGCTGTGCGGACTATACCGTATAGAGGATACATTTCCTGTGTTTACGGTGCTTACCAGGGAGCCATCAGAGGAACTCAGGAGAATACATGACCGTATGCCGCTTATCATGCCTGAAGAAAGGATCGATGAATGGATCAACCCTGATTCAAAACCCGAGGATCTCCTCTTCTATGCACTAACGGACATGATAATGGAAAAAGCAACAGAAGTTGATCCTCCGGGTCAAACACGCCCTCCGGAGTATATACACATAAAGGACTTTTTCGACTAATGTTACAGGGGCATCTATATTTCAACTTTTTCAACTACAGACTTTCCCAGCCATTTCTTTTTATACCAGTAATACATGACAATAAGTCCGCGAATGATCTCATCTGTTGCGGTTCCAATGAATATTCCGGCAACTCCTATACCTAACACGACGCCCACTACATAGCCTGTAGTCAGCCCCAGTCCCCAGTTACAGACAATTCCCATGATAAGCGGAAATACATATGCTCCGGCAGCTTTAAGCGAGCTTACAAAGGTCATATTGAGACAGCGTCCCGCCTCGACGAAAATATCTGCGATCATTATCATCTGACCGAGGGCGATTATGTTCTGATTCTCAGTAAACAGCTGCAGTGTATATCTGCAAAGCAGCGCATTGACGGAAGCCAGGGCTATTGTTATCGGCATTGAAGTTCTGAGAGTCTTAAACACCCTCCGGTATGCTGCATCCGGCTTATCTGCGCCTACCAGATGTCCCGTTATTATCTGGGTTGCCATTGCGGAAGCGTTAGAGAAGATCATTGCAAAATATATGATCGAATTACAATAGGCTCTCGCATTTACCGAATCATTACCCATCGAATTGATAAAGGAAAGCATCGTCGTCTGATAAAGATTATAAGTAAGGTGCTCACCCGCCGTAGGAAGACCGATCTTTATCATCTTGGCAAGCAACTTGCCGGGAAACGGATTTAGATAGTGCAGGGATAATCTTCCGGTCCCGGTTGCATAGAAGAAGATAATAAGCGCTGCCAATGCCAGCAATCTCGCAGTTACCGTAGATATTGCAACTCCGGCAACGCCCATATTAAGATGAGATAAAGATCCGTAGAGGAAGAGATAGTTCCCCCCTATATTGATTATGTTGATCGCAAATGTTACCCACATGCCGATCTTAGTGTATCCGTTACACCTTAAGATCTGAAGCATGACATTGAACACCGCCGACACAAAACCTCCTCCCCCAACGATATAAATATATATCATTGAGTAAGGACGCATCTCGGGTGATACGTTAAGGAAATCCATTATCAACGGATTTGCCGCACAAAAAATACCGCTGAGTATGATACCGATGACAAGATTTACTGCGATCGCAAGCGTATAGATCATGTTCATCTTCTCATACTGTCTTGCACCCAGATACTGAGCAACCACAACACTTGTAGCTGTTGCAATAACATTAAAGAAAATGTTCATCATGAACATGATGGTATTAGCGTTTCCGACTGCACCAACTGCATACTCATCATAGTGGCTTAACATAAGGGTATCCACGTTATTGAGCATGGTATTAAGCAGAAGCTCAAGAAACATGGGACCTGCCAGGATAAGCAGCGGTGTTTTTTCGTCTATAACGATGGTCTTTTCCTGATTCATTCGGGAACCTGCACTCATATTCTGCTTAATCCAGTGATCCAAGATATGCAGGGATGTTCTTTTCCGCGTATTTTACTGCTTCTTCAAGAGACATCCCATAAAAATTCGAAGCCCCGAAGCAGCGGCCCGACTTCTTATCATCAATAAATGCACCTACTACTACTCCGGGCAATGCACTTTCTGGTGCATTGGGAGCGTGCTCACCGCCCAGATCCGTCCTGCACCATCCGGGATCAGTCAGGTTTATCATCACGTCCGTTCCGTCATAGACAGAAGCAAGATCCATCCTGCCTGTTCAGGTTCACGCCTTATCCCGCTTGTAGTATTGACTATACGTCCGAACCCTCTTGATACCATTCCCGGAAGAAAATGATATACTACCATCATTGGAGCTATTGTATTGATCTTAAAGCTCTCTTCATAGTCGGAAACCGGTGTTTCAAGATATTCTGTTCTGTACGCTATCTGTATTCCGGCATTATTTAGGATAAGATCAACCTGCACTCCCATATCATCAATGCGTTTTAACATTTCTTCAACCGCATTGAGATCTGATAATTCACACGGAGCGGGATATGCCTTAACACCAAGATCCCTTACTTCCTTAAGAACTTTTTCAAGATGTTCCTCCGTTCTTCCGTGAAGGATCAGATTACATCCCTGTTTTGCCATAAATATCGCTGCCAAAAAAGTTTACACCAGCATAGTCATTAATTCAGTTCAATAGATATTTAGACACCCTTTAATGCCGCGGCAATCTTTTTATAAATCGGAAGATCTGCATTATATCTGTCTGCAAGCCGTACCACTTCATAGATAAGTCCGTCTATTTCCGAATCTTTTCCATTCATGATGTCTCTCTGCAGGGATGTTGTAGCATCCTCAGATAAACTGTCCAGTATAGCAAGGTTCCGTTTTATTTTCTCATCCTAACCTCCCAGTATTCATCAGTTAAATGTATCCCCGATCTTCTTAAGAATATCATACACTTCTTCCGGTGTTTCGGCGAAAACCGATGCACCTTTTGATATCAGGAAATCCTTGTCCCTAAAACCCCACAGAACAGAAATGCAAGGCAGCTCCGAGTTAAGAGCTGTCTGAAGATCCACTTCGGAATCCCCTATATAGACGGCAGCTTCTTTTTTACTTCCCAATTCGTCAAGAGCGGCAAGTACCGTATCCGGAGCCGGTTTCCTTTTTATGCCGGGTTTCTCTCCGATAGCAACATCTACGTATTCTGAAAAGAATCTGTCATTTAATTCTTTAACAGCAGAATCAATCTTATTGGACACAATAGCCATCTTATATCCATTGGCCTTTAACATGCTCATAAGTTCTATGATGCCGTCGTATGGTTTTGTCCTGTCATGACAATGCTCGTTGTAATGCTCTCTGAATATTGGAAGCATTTCCTCTATTACTTCTTCCGCTGTTTCTTCGGTTACAGCACATTTAAGAGCGTATTTAATACCATTTCCGAAGAATTTTCTGTATTCTTCTTCAGAATGTTCGGGCATATTAAATTTTGAAAGAACATAATTGACAGAGACAGTCAGATCTTCCAAGGTATCAAGAACAGTTCCGTCCATGTCAAATATGACAGTATTTACATTTTCAAACATATTAACTCCGTAGTTTCACATCCTCATTCATGCCACTTATGGGGCGTGATCGTTTCAAGCACGGATCCCTTTCCGGAATCCGTCGTTTTCTGCGATCACATATTCCCCATTCTTAAACTTCACAGAAGAATTCACCATCCTGAATCCGGCTTCTTTCATCTCTCGCAATAAAGTATGCATATAGAACCCATGTGTGACAACAGCTATGTCCATGTCTTCCTTGCCGATCATCTCTGTAAATTTTTTTGCACGCTCTCTCGTTTTCCTGCGTCCCTCAGCTTGCCTGGGGCAATTGATATACCACTGCAGGCGTCCGGTCAGATTCCAAAACCATAGCGGCATATTCATTTTTGTATCATAGCTCGATCTAAGCGGGACCTCGTTTATAAGTCCGGATTCATAATATTTTCCATCGGGAAACAATAGTTTTGCTGTGTCCCGGCTTCTGGGCAATTCACTGACATATATTCTCCGATATTCGATCTGAGGGATGCTATATGTCACATTCCTGATCGGAGAATGATCATACGCTCTGCACTCCGAATCGAATCTTGCGGATGTACATCGCCGACTCCAGCGAAAATCCACTTCTGCATGTCTGATAATAACTACTCTCAATTAAACTCTCCCATAAGTATTATTCAATCTCACTTGTCTTTAAGATACAAAAAGCCTTTATCACTTCTGTTTTCTTTTGACAAGAGGAAGGTAAAACAGAAACAAAAGCAGTGCCGACAGCAGCATTAAGATCAGCAGGTACAGATACCATTGCCACAACTGTGTTATCTGAATGCCGACAGGATTCTGATACGTAAAGAAAAAGTTCGTCCAGAAGTCGACGCTTACAAGCTTACCGTCTTCGTATGTCGGGCTTGCAAACACAGAGTTCAGATAGATCGATACGGCTCCTGCCAGATATACGAACAGAAGCGTATCTCTGAAATGCTTCATGCTCCAGTCTACCTGTCCTGATATCGTTATGACCAGGCCAAGAGCGATTATCATGCTGTGAAAGATAAAAAACTGATAGGAGACCGGATTTGTAAAAGCCTGTTTCACAGATATAGTAGTAGTAAAGATCGACGGCATGAGAAGCGCCATAATCCCGCCGAGCACGCAGGTTGGTGCCATGAAAGCCAGAAGTGTCTCGCGCCGTTTTTCGTTTTTCATGAATTTTGCAATAGCTATCAGTACGATCTGTATGGAACAAAAATGCAGAGGAAGATGATTCAGCGGAATATACGGCAGCAAGAGTTTATGATCATGTGACGGCACCAGTTCAATGACGCCGGAAATCTTCGCGATTTCCGACAATATCGCAATTATGAGTGCAGTAGTAAAAACCCGATCCAGATCCGGATGCTTCCTTTTATAGTCATACACTATCGCTGAAACAATACTTATGCTTATCACGATCCATAGCAGATGTCTCCATGTATACATGTTTATCCTTTCTTTTTCATCCTTCTTATATCGTAAAACCAGATCCATGATAACTTCATGTTCAATCGGATCAGCAGCCATGATACAGTGTAGCCGATCGTAAATATGCATACCAGACTCACAATTTTATAAAGCGCGGACGTGTTCTCAAAGTCAAAAAAGGAATACGGCGCTTTTTCACTGGGCAGCATTCCCGTTTCGAAGATCACAGTCATCACAACAGCATATATGGCAATGAATATAGTTCCCTTTAAGGGTTCCATCGATCTTGGTTTTCCAAACGGAGGATCGTTCAAAAGAAAACTCATAACCGTTGTGAATGGAACCACAAGATGCATTGTGATCCCGGGATATGAAGTCAGATCCGGTTTATCAGGTACAAAATGCATCATTCCGATCATCACCACCGCAAATATAACGGATTCCGTTGTAGCGGATGACAGCCGGAGAAAGTATACCGGTCTGTATGTGACCTCCGTCTGCCCGGCGGCTTCCTTGATGCACACGATCCCAAATATGAACGATACCACCGATGTAAAGATCGTACCCCAGAATGTCATATATCGCAGTCTGTCAAAAAGATTTTTGTGAAATATAAACCTGGAGTAAAGTACCGCTGATGTTCCGCAAAAAGCAATAAAGAAACATATAATTGCATTTACTCTTTTCTTCAGTGTATAACGCCTGCAAAACCGCTCACCGAATTCATCAATTTCCTTCTCAGTTAACTTTAAATCCATGACCTCTTTCATATACAAGCCCGCATCCTTTTCTGCCTGCCGCTTCAGATCACGGCATCCGTTACGACCATGATACTTCCTGCAACTATACAGATCGCAGAAATATACTGAACCGGGGTCACCTTTTCTTTCATGAAAATCCTTCCGCCGAGCATAGTAAACAGCGGATATATCGCAAGGACCGGATCGGTTGAAACAGAATCGACAGCCATTGCATAACTATAAAATACGATCCCGACATTGTCCGTGACGGATCCGAGAAGCCTGGGCAGATTTTCCTTTTTGAGAGGACTGTAAAATTCACGCTCTTTGACATATATATAGATCCAACAGCCAAATGCCAATATTGCATACTCCATTCCAATAATGATTATGCTGTCTCCGGCAGGCATTGAATAGCCGTATGTAGTATCCAGGCATACTCCCGTTATAACTGTTTCAAGAGCGTCAACCATTGAAAACATGACGGGAAAGATCAGGGTTCCCAGCCCACGCCATTTCCATGACGCCCTTTGTGCATCCGGCTCACATTCTTCCCTGCTTTTTGCCTCCCTGTTTCTGACGGACGCAAGCAGGATGATACTGAACAGTATTATCAATATCCCGGTTGTTCTTAATGGCGTCAAAAGTTCTGAGATCGAGTCAACCCTGCCCATTATAAGATAAACACCGATCAGCAATACCGTGGATGTACCGCCGCTTATTCCCTCAACGGGTGATTCCACGGTAACCTCATTGTATATGTATCCGTTAAAAGAAATGGTATTGATCACGAAATAGATAATGCCAAATGCTGTCATAGGCCAGTATCTTAGAGCGCTCTCCCAGATCGTAAAGGCCTCATCTCTCGTGATAAGATAAAATAGTGATATGACCAAGAAAACAACACCCACCGATACGGAATACTTAAGGCCGGTATATTTCTCAGCATCCTTGTGGATGCCGGCCTTATATATAAGGCCGGTCATCGCCCACAGCAATATAGTAATAAAGATACAGACAAACCAATTATTCATGTTCTATAAAGAAGCACCGATTCATTTCATGGTGACAAGCTCATAATCCCTGGTACCAACTCCGATCTTCTCAGCATGTTCGAGTGTTTCGGCCCATGATACATTGGGGTTACTGTTCTGCCATACATTCCCGTGATCATGGAAATGTTCATGCGCCATATTGTCACCCAGCTGGCTGTTTCGGATCGGTTCTGCCTTCTGGCACAGATCAACGCAGGCCTGATCGAGCGCAACGGGATCAAACGAAGCAAGCATTCCGATATCCGGAAGTATTGGAGCGTCATTTTCTCCGTGACAATCACAGTTCGGGGAAACATCGGTGATAAGACTTATGTGGAAGCTGGGACGTCCGCTTATCACGGCTGCGGTATACTCAGCCATCCTTCTTCCCAGCATCTGAGGAGCATCCCAGTTATCGTTTTCAATTGCATCAAAGGCACATGCGCCTATACAGCGTCCGCAGCCTTTGCATTTTTCAGGATCGATCCGGGCCTTGTTGCCCGAATATGTTATTGCGTCCGATCCGCATTCGCGTGCACATCTTTTACAGCCTTTACACAGATCGGTTATTACATGAGGATGTCCGCTGTTGTGCTGCTGCATCTTTCCGGCACGGCTTCCGCAACCCATACCGATATTCTTGATGGCACCGCCAAAACCTGCCTGTTCATGACCTTTAAAATGATTAAGGCTTATCAGAATATCAGCGTCCATTACCGCACGCCCGATATACGCTTCCTTGCAGTATTCTCCGTTCGGAACAGGGACCGTAACGTCGTCGGTACCGCGCAGCCCGTCTGCTATTATTATCTGGCATCCGGTCGTTATGGTATTAAACCCGTTGAGATTGGCGCAGTCGAGATGTTCAAGAGCATGCTTTCTCGATCCCGGATACAGAGTATTACAATCCGTAAGAAAGGGCATTCCATTTCCTTCCTTGACAACATCCGCAACAGCCTTGGCATAGTTGGGACGAAGATAGGCAAGATTGCCCAGTTCGCCAAAATGCATCTTTATCGCCACAAACTTACCGTCCATATCGATAGTTCCGATACCTGCCATCCTTATTAATTTCTGCAGCTTGGCTGTCAGGCTTACCCCAAGAGTTGTTCTGAAATCCGTAAAGTATACCTTTGATCTTTCCATGTTACCCTCCACTTGTTTGATGATATCATCACTTCTCATTTTATCATAATCCTGCTTCAAAATCAGCGTATCTTTCCCGAAAGGGTGTGATACGGATGTGTTTCAGCTAGAACGAAAGCTCAAGTTCCGAGTCATCCGTAAGGCTCACATCAACACCAAGTTCCCCGGAACCGATATGATAATCACCCTTGAAGGCCTCTACATCAGCCCATCCGTTTTCATCTGTCCTTACCGTGATATCTGTCCACCATTCTTCCCTGACAAGCTTCTTAAGCACCTCAAATGAAGGCTTACGTGAATTATCTTTCCTGATAAATCCGCTGGGTGCGTTAAGCCACGCTCCGTCCCTGTAGTCCCATGTGGTTATGGCTTCAACCAAGGGATGTGCGAACAGCAGCCTGTACATTTCCTCTATCTCCTTAGCCTGCCTCTCTTCTCCTTCGGGAGTCGACGGCCACTCCTTGACCTGCCAGTCGTTAAGATCCACTATATGAGGCGGCATTATTTCACCGGAAATAAGAGTGTTCTCGGTAAAATGTATCGGCAGACCGAAATGCGAGAACCTCTCAAGAACTTCCATCACCTTTTCGGCTCCCCAATAGCCCTGATGCTGGTGCGACTGGATACCGATCGCACTTATCGGAACACCCGCATTAAGACATCCGTCTATGAGTATCTCATAATTGATCGAAGTGTTGAAATCATTAAGGAGAAGAACCGCGTCGGGATTGCTCTCATGAGCCCTTTCGAATACTGCCTTTATAAGCCCCACTCTGCCTTTTTCTTTGCATATTCTGGTTATAGCATTGTCATACTTATCAAAGATCGGCATGATCACGACTTCATTGATGACATCCCACATATCAATAACACCTTTAAAACCGGTAACCTCCCTGTCGATCCTGTCAAGCTGTTTTTTCAGGATGGTATCGTTGTCATATTTCATAAGCCAGTCGGCGCATACTGTATGCCAGCAAAGAGGATGTCCTTTAACCTTTACGCCCTTTCCCGTAAGATACTTTGCAGTCTTCATCAGAGTATCCTTGTTTGGCTTTCCTTCTTCGCGCTCGTAATTCCCCCAATAGAACGGAAGGGTTCCATAGTTAAATATCTCAAGCCAGCTGTCTGTCACCTGTTTGTATTCATCTTCACCCTTTAAAACATACGGGATAAAATCAAACGCACCGCAGCCGAACAGAAACTTATGGTTTGTCTGCTTCACGCATATTTCCGCGTTTGACATCGGATTGCCTTTCCCATCCGTAAACCTTATCCTTTTATTGACCTTTTTGTTAGTGAAATCCATGATCATCCTTCCAAATATTCATCTTCTTATTTTTTTACGGGCTCAATATCATTTTTTGTAACCATTCTGCTCTTCATCATAAAAAACAGACCGCTCCTTCACGGGATACGGTCTGTGAAATATGTTACTCATTTTTTTCTATCCGTTCTATTTCAGCAAACCATTCTTTGACAAAATATCTTTCATGTGTGCCGTGTATGCCTGTAAGACTTTTTCTGCGGGTCCCTTTCTCTCCTTTTCGGCATCCATTACCACTCCCGTCTTCCAAATTCCCGATAAAGGACCTCCTTTCGGGTTAAATGCAGCAAGTCCTTCTATCGCACCCGACGGAGTATCTGCTACCGTAAGTACGATCTTATTCTCTTTATTAAAGAATCCTCCGGCTGCTTTTGGATACACAATAACAAGATACCTTTGTGTGGCCGGCAGCAAAATGTATTCATCCACGGAAAGACTTGTAGGTTTTCCTATGCCAAAATCATTGTATTGTTCCTTATCCCAGTTCTCCTGCATGAATTGCTCCAGTTCCTGAAGAGTAAATGTTTTGTTGATTACTATTACCTGTCTTCCGATCATCCCGCATCCTCCTTTTGTCAAAAACTACCGGAACCGCATGGTTGCCGCCTGTAAGTACAATATCATTTTACCATATATCAGTTTGCAGAAAAAGGAATAAAAAAGCTTTATATCCGTTATATCCGGCACTTGAAAATTTCGTACAGATGTTCTATCATACTAATACAAACATCTGTTCGTTTTGAAGGGCATTGCTATTCACCGGAACTTTGAATTGAAAGGATCATATATGAGTGAACCGATATTCTTCCACGTGGATGTCAATTCTGCATTCCTGTCCTGGACAGCCTGCGATCTTCTGTGGAACAAGGAAATTGATCATGATCTAAGGGCAGTCCCGTCGATAATCGGCGGCAACCAGGCTACGAGACATGGTATAGTACTGGCAAAATCTATTCCAAGCAAGAAATACGGCATAATAACCGGGGAACCGGTTATAGATGCTAAGAAAAAATGTCCGGGGCTTATTGTGATGCCTCCCGATTATTCTTTATACGTAAGGCGGAGCAATGAACTTATGGACCTGTTGTGCAGCTTTACACCCGATGTGGAGCAGTATTCCATAGATGAAGCCTTCTGTGACTTTACCGGATTTGAACTTATGTATGGTCCTCCTGTGTTATTCGCGAATGAATTACGGGAGAAGATCCGTGATGAGCTTGGATTTACTGTAAATATAGGAGTATCTGCCAACCGTCTCCTTGCAAAAATGGCCTCGGACTTTAAGAAGCCTGACATGGTACATACACTCTTTCCCCGGGAGATACCTGATAAGATGTGGCCGCTTCCCATAGGTGATCTCTTCTATGTGGGCCACTCCTCGGAAAAAAAGCTTAAGAGCCTTGGGATAAGGACCATCGGCGATCTTGCTCACTTCGACAAAGATATATTGCAAAGTCACCTTAAGTCCTTCGGTCTTGTGTTATGGAACTATGCAAACGGATATGAGCTGGAATTTTTGCCTGATCAGACCATACGGAACAAGGGATATGGTAATTCCATGACCATACGGTATGACGTTAAGGATGCAGAGACGGCAAAACACTATATATTGTCTCTGACCGAAATAGTCACAACAAGGATCAGGGCCGATCATGCTATGATAAGAGTAGTGGCAGTATCCATAACCGATTCGGAATTCAGACACTGTTCCCATCAGATGACCCTGTCGTCCCCTACCGATATCACCGAGAAGATATATAAGGCTTCATGCTCTCTTTTTGATGAACTGTGGGACGGCAGCCCAATAAGGCAGCTTGGGGTACATACGTCCAAGGCAAGTTTTGACGGATATCATCAATATGACCTCTTTGAAGGTCCACGCATAGATAAACTGCGGGCCATGGACTCAACCGTTGACAATATCAGGAGCAGATTTGGCTTTGAATCACTTAAGCGGGCATGCTTTTTAGAGCCCTGAAAACAGACCGTCCCCACGTTTCATGTAACGGGATCAATGCGTCGACCGGCCAAGCCCCCATTCATCAACCATATCACTATGATCGATAAGGCCCATATAATAGGCAGTCACTTCGGTTATCCTTGCACCTTTTTCCTCATCATCCTGCATGATATCCGTTAATTTCGAATCCCATGCATAATCAACAAAATCCTGCGGTATCATGTCAGATGCAGCATACAGATCGGGAACACTCAACGAATGAATAAACTCATGTGCTATTGTTGAAGCTTCTATAAATTGATTTCTGTGGTTCAGCATAAGCACCAGAAATTCATACGGAGGTTCGTCTTTGCCCTCCATCATGTACCAGTAATCTTTCATCGATCTCTCCGGCCCCGATCCGACATCAAACGAGCAGGAAACATTAGTCGCATTCGGATCTGAATTAACCGCAAACATATATACTATGCCATCAGCATTCAATGATCTCATGATCGCTTCACTGTTGATCTTGGAAGCTATGATCTCGTCCGCTTCGAAAATACCCTCCTTTTGACTGTTGATCGTGCTGCCCAGATCGGTTTCGAACGACGCATCATACAAGAGTTCCTCATGTTCTTCCCAGTCCCAGATAAAATGAACATCCCGTCCGTATTCCGCAATATTTTTTTCTAACCACTCCATGGCGCTTCCCAGCCTGTCATGATATTTCGCCAAAACCTCGGCACCGTTTCCGGATTCAAAATCCCACGAGGTTGATGCATCATCGGCAACTATCGTGACAACGGCAATATTTCCCTCAACTTCTTTCACCGTACCCATCGGATAGTTGTTCAGATCCAATTCCCCGGAGGATTCCGATATTTCATCATCAGATTCCGGTTCTTCAGAGTCATAAGATCCGTACCCTTCAGCATCATCATATTCCTGCTCTGTTTCTGTTTCATATTCCTCATAATCCTCATATTCTTCATCCATGCAACCTGCAAGGATCACCGAAACCAACATAAGCAACATAAGCATCGTACCGATTTTCTTTACTACTCTCATTTTCTTTTCTCCCTGTTAAATTTATATTTATATCAATCCTTTTACCTGCAGATCAAACAAACTGCCCTCTCTTGGAAAATTGTAATGATATGCCATGATCCCGGAATATACTGTTTTCGGATCACGGGCCAGCATTTCATCCGCAAAATACCGGTCATCTCCGGCCCTTATCTCCTCGGGGAATGTTATCCCCTTAATGAAAGATCTCTTTATGAATCTTGCGATCTGAGCACAGTACGCAACCTTAGTCATATCATTCAGAGGCAGTCTCTCACCGCTGTTGATCTCCAGATCCATACACACG
Organism: uncultured Lachnospiraceae bacterium; assembly: GCA_900320345.1. Taxonomy (GTDB): domain Bacteria; phylum Bacillota; class Clostridia; order Lachnospirales; family Lachnospiraceae; genus UBA2868. Next base: position 16,460 of record ONRZ01000048.1, read on the forward strand.
ATATCCGCATCGGAATATCTGGTCAGCCATTCGGAGATCATTTCATCGTAAAGTTCCGTATATACCCAGTCATCACTGTCGTGAATATGGACCCACTCGCCTTTTGCATCTTTAAGAAGACGGTTTTTGGTCCGGGCGACACCCTGATTAACATCATTTGATGAAACGGTAAGATTCAGCTCCGGATGTTCCTTTCGATACCGCATCAGGTTTGCCAGTGTATTATCGGTAGAGCCGTCATCTCTTACAATGATTTCCATATCATCACGCCTTGGCAGATGATCCAGCGCTTTAATAACAAGATCTTCCTGATTCCAGGCCGGGATCAGTACAGACAGTTTTATGCTCATGCGATCTCCTCGACTTTCTTTTCGTAAAAGGCTTTTTCTGCCAATAACTTTTCTCTGTCGCTTCTTCGGCCACAGATCTCAGCCCTGTATATCCCATCATCGATCATCAGTAATTTCATTTTGATCAGCATTTTTTCAGGCAGACTTCCTATCAGATCCTGATGTTTGTTCTGAATATCTCTGATCATACCAACCTTTCCGATCTGACAAAGTCTTATCTGAAGTTCATAGTCCTGCCAAAATTCCAGGGATTCATCAAAACAGCCCGCTTTGAACAATTTATCTTTACGTACCATCATGCATGAAGAAGTAAAGAGAAAAGTATTAAAAATGGTCTTGCTCAGATCACCTTCCGGAATGAGCTGCGGGTTCTGACAATAGCGTTCCCGAAAATCATATTCATCTATACGGGCACATCCGACAAAAGCCGATTCCGGATTATCCAGATAATACCGAACCTGTTTTTCGATCTTTGAAGGCATCCACTCATCGTCATCATCCAAAAAAGCCAGGTATTCACCTTTTGAATGCTTTATTCCAATATTTCTTGCATGATTCCCACCCGGCATGTCGGCATTATAGAAATATCTGATCGAAGCATCCTTTAAAGTCTCTTCAATATATTTCTCGGTGCCATCCGTTGATCCATCATCGACAACTATTGTCTCAATATTGGGATATGTCTGATCCATCACGCTTTTTATGGCTCCAATGACCAGATCCTTCCTGTTATGTGTCGTTATTATCGCGCTGACGAGCGGATATTCCATATTAAAACCCTTCGTATATGATGTTCCGGTGCAGATCCGGATAAACAAAAAGCATTAATGATAAAGGATGGAAAGCAGGATCTCATCCAGCTCTTTTATCGCAGTGAAACCTTTATTCTTAAGCTGCTTACGTATTTTGGCAAACAATCCGGTTAATTCCTCCCGTTCGCTTCTGTTCCAAAGCGGCAGTCTGTCCTCTGGAAGAAGCCGGCTGAGAAGGGCTTTTTCACTGTCGCTAAGTTCTGCTCCGCTCATACTCAGGGAATCACAGCGTATACGGTTATATGAGCGTGCCCTTTCTTCGGGAAGCTGTCCGGGTGAACCGGAGGATATCCCGTCATCATGAACGCGGTACTTATAATGAATATCCGCAAGGCATGAGACCGATCCCAGCTTCGATGATTCCATAAGGAACCTGTAAGCCTGCAGACCGG
>ONRZ01000182.1 GCA_900320345.1 uncultured Lachnospiraceae bacterium
CGTGATCTTTGCCCGATACTGTGTCGCACCGGCAAAAACAGATGAGTCAACCGGAATGTATTTATTATCATTCTTATACTCCCATGCGATCGGATATACCTTTGTCTCGCCTCCAAACGGTGCCTCTGAGTCATTTGCAAACCGGGCAAATATCTTATTTGCACTGATCCCTCTATTGTACGTTTCTCCGGGTACCGGCTTTATGCCGGAAACAAAACCGGCATCTATCTTCACATTCTTAATAAGAGGGTACAGGAACACATCTACCGTATCTGAATCTCCGCCAATGAGATCGATCATATTTGACTGCGATCCCGCGGATGAACCATAGCTCCATCCCTTACAGAACCAGCCGTTCATATTAAGCTGTTTTGACAGATCGATCACGCAGCGCTGTCCCTTCTTATATCCCACATTTGTTGTTTTAGTTTCAGAAGTAGATTCAGTCCACGTATTGCCGTCGTATAAATATTTTTTAACATTGAGTCTTATATGATTGACCGTCTCACCCTTAACAATGATATCTTTAGTCTCAGCCGTACCGTCACTCCATCCGATCGTGCCGTCAGATTTTGCACTGCTGCACTTTGTCCAGGCCTTTATATGATATGTCGTACCGTTTGCAGTATCTCCTGCCGCAAGCGGTATACCTATCCTGTCATTATATAAAAGGGTGACAGACTTGCCTGTATCATTTCCTGACGAAAGGGTATAATAGATCGCATCCGTATTATTTGATGATCTGAGCTTAACGACCTGATCTCCCATGTACGGACTGCTAACATCTGCTCCGTTTATGCTGAAGCTCACAGTTCCGGGATTAACCGTCTCGCCCGCCCATTTATAAGCCTTGGTCTCACCCACGTAATAACTGTCGTAGGAGCGCAGCCACGCAAGGGCTATCTCCGGTACATGCCCCTGCAATATTGCTTCGGAATTGGCAGCAAAGGTACCGATAAGCCGCATATGTCCGCTGTGTTCCTTGTCATTGAAATCCTGGCGAACGAGCCTGAATACAATGCTCATAAGCGAGGGATAATAATTCTCAAGATCTGCCATCTCCGCCGGATCCGTGACCGCATCCTGTATCGCCTTCTGACCGTATCTGTTATCCTTAAGATAATTCCAGAACATGTCTAGATAATCCTGCTGGCGTTCCCCGCTTTCATCCCAGCCTGTCGAGGAATTTATGAGTTTAAAATATACCCCTGCAAGATCCGTCATGCCAAGCTTACCGGACATGCCTGAAAATGCCGCGCCGAGATTGGCCTTCTCGGTCGGAGTTTTTGACAGCATCATCTGCACAAGCCCGCGGAAAGTATCCTGTGCCGTCCTGCCCTTTGAATACCAGTTCATCTTTCCTTTTTTTGTATCTTTAGTGCCGGCTCTTACGACCGTACTGCTGTAGGATTTTCTTGTAAGCTTTTCATCCTTTCCTACCGTATTGTATGTCTGCGCTGTCTTATAGAATTTCGGAAGCCAGTTCTCTATGATAACCTTGCTGTTCTTTACTTCATTTCTCTCTATCGGCGATGTTTCAGTGAACATTCCCTTAATAGCGGAACTTACCGCATTTCCGATGCCGATATCCAGGTCGGTCTCCTTGAAATAATCCACAAAATATATATCATCGTTAACGAGCATAAGCTGTTTTAACATGGAAGGTCTCTTTACGCTATACGCAGAGGAATCGGTATACCACGCATCATTATCATAGAACATGGTGATCTTATACGATCCGTTATCCGCCGTAGCACTCTCCGTAGCTGTCCTTACGGGACCTGCATCGTTACCCGGGACATAATGATCCACGCCGTAGCGTTTGAATCCCATTTCCTTGGGTGCCACCATCGGCGTAAGATCCACCTTATTTATGATATTATGTATGCAGTAATACGCGGTCCTGTTCTTCTTAAGGCTGGTATCACAACTATCCGTACCTCCCGAAGGAACAGCGAAACAGTATCCGAATACCTGATTTGGCTTATCCTTATATTTGTCAGACAGTTCGCCGTATTCATCAACCAGTGTCTTTGATGTAAGGTTGGCCGTTGCGCTTCCTCTCGAAAATCCGACAATGAAGAACTTAACACGCCCCTGACTAAGCTGTGCATCCAGTCCGTAATTTGAAATATAGCTTCTTATCGCATCCATGACTTTCGTACGGGCGTCCCTGAATCCCGAAGACTCCGAGTTCTCTTCCCCCTTTGTATTCTCGCCGTCTATCGTCATGTTGCTCGCCCATTCCTTCTCATAGTTGTAACTCCTTACAGCTATTGGAACCAGGGTGTATTTATCATTTTCATCCTTACCTGTTATCGTTTTGCTTCCTATGGCAACTCCGATAGAGCTGTCGGTAGGCTTGACTATATAACTCGGGCTTATCCATATATCCGCATCGTTACATCCGATACCGCGCATCAGGCTCTTGACATTATCGAACTTGTAAGAGTAGTCACTGTGTGCTCCGGTATTGGTATCCGCACTTGCCATGGCCAGATTCATACCAAACGTCGCAAGATGCGGATTGTATGTTTTGGGGTCGTCGAAGAAATATCCGTCGGAATAGAAATACTTGTTCACGATCTCCTTTTTTTCATCCGTATGAGAAGGTGCGGAAACATAACCTTCATATACATCATAATTTTTCCCGTTTGCGGCTCCATATGTATAACTGCTCTTTTGCGAACTGTTCTTTTTTGAATTGCGATCGCTAATTTCTACGACGTCTGCATGCAGAGCTTCCGCCTTGTTTTTTGTAAAACACAGATGACGTTTGCTGTTGGAGGCGATATACCATCCGCTGACATTACTTTCGAAATTTCTGGGGTTAAAATTTCCCGGCTCAAATGTTATCTGTCTTCCCTCTTTCAGGGTCGTTGTGTATATGCCTATTTTTGAACCCGGCGAATAGTTTGCAGCATGAAGGTATGCCTCCGTGAACGTTCCATCCTGAAGGCAGAGATCGGAAGGTGTATTGCCCTGCTTATGATTTCCGGTAACATTGAACTTTCCTCCGGAACTTAAGTTGTCCATGCTGTCAACATAGATACCACCGCCGTGATAAGATGCTCCGCAGGAATTATCCTGAACTATCACATCCGTCAACGTACCCACCTTGCCATTCAGATAGACACCGCCACCGTCTTTAGTTGCTGAATTCCCCGTTATCTCACAGTTCGCCAGCGATGTTCCGGTTATCTCCATCCTGACACCGCCGCCGTAACCCGATGTGGCTCTGTTATTTATGATCTTAAAACCGTTTCCTGTGATATCCTTGGCATAGAAGTAGAGACCGCCGCCGTCGCTTGCCTTATTATTCTTTATGATCGTTTTTCCCACTGCCGGCCCGTAGAGATTGACCTTAGGCTTAAGTATATATATGGCACCGCCGTAAGATGCCTCATTATCTGCGAACTCTGTATCGGCGTCCATACAATGTACCTGCAACGCACATACCGCCGCCACCTTTGCCGGCCGAATTATTATGTATCTTTACATTATAAAGTTCACACTTTACTTTTTCTCCGAGATAGAGTCCGCCTCCGTTCCCGCTTGCTTTATTGTTCGTGACATGGAGTCTTTCAAGACGCAGATTTGTTTTTTCCCCTGCGATGATCGCACCATCTCCTCCGAGTTTTATACAGTCATTATTTCCATTGTTTCCGCATATCTTAAGCGTGGAACCGGTCTGCATTTTAAAGATAGGATTGCTTCCAAGCTCACTTTGACCTATAAAACTATGCCCGCAAAGATAGATAGTGACCGCTTTGCCTTCGGGTATGACCGCAGTTTTTACAACCTGTACATTCTCTGTCAGATAGATAGGTTTATTTTCTTTTGCAGCCTTCTTCATAATGTCATTTATGACCATCTCAACATTCTGATCTCCGATTTTCGCCTTTACCTTTGCTTCAGACGAGAAGATCCCGCCTTCAGCCGGCAGATCCGATGTCCCGGCATTTTCGGAAGCCGCTTCGTAGTTATCATCAAGTTTATAGGAATCATCAAGCATCTTGCTGCGTGTTTCAGCCTTGATGCGTTCCTTTTCCCTTATCTCCGCTTCTATCTCCGCCTCTGACGGCTCACTTTTCTCAGGCTCTAAAGAATCATAGAAAGCTTCTGCCGCCTCTATTTCCTCTTCGGTGAAATAGTTGGCCGCATCCTGAGATTCCGGCGAAACCCGGTCTGGGTCCTCCACATAAACGGTATCATCATAACCGTCATATGAAACATCCTCTTCACCGGATGCATAATCAAGGATATCCTCGTCCTCATACACCTGAGTGTCTGACAGTATATCCCCTGTATCGACTTCTGCAGCATAAACGGTACCCAGTCCTGCCGCCGGATACAGTGCCTCCGCTATCATCGATGCGCAGAGTAAAATAACAAGCTTTCCTTTGATCCTTCCAAACATCTTTTTCCTCCATACTTATCATTGACATTTCTGTCGCAAAGTTATCAAACAGGGAATTTACCCTATCGGATAAATTCCCTGTTTTAGCAGATAAACTGCTAAGTTTTGTTTTACAGTCTAAGATCCTTGTTCTTCTGTTCGACGATCTTAAAGTTAAACGACTTGCTTCCTCCGAGAGGATATACCATCGTCTTATCCGAATTGCCGGGTGTGAGCGTAATGGTCATCCCGGCTGTTCCCGGTTTATTGTTTTTCTTATATGTAACAATGAAATCACCATCTGCTCTCTTAAGCGTAAT
>ONRZ01000115.1 GCA_900320345.1 uncultured Lachnospiraceae bacterium
GTCAATATCTTATTTGCTATCCCCATATTCTCATCTCCTCACTTAATCCTTCACCCTGGTTCATTCGATATTTATCATGTCTTTAAATCCCGTCATCTCGAAAATATCATTAACCGCCTCGGATACATTCCTGACCGTCATCCTGCCGCCTTTCTCCTCCGTGTATTCCTGCGCCCAATACAACACTCTCAATCCCGCGGATGCTATGTATTCAAGTCCGTCAAAATCAAATGTAATATTGACAACATCTCCCAAGAGGCTGCTCAGCCGTTCGTCAAGTTCCATAGCGCGCATCGTATCCAGTTTGCCGCTTACACCGATGTCGATACTCTCCCCGTTTATTTCCCACTTTGTATCATCAAATCCATTTGTTCCCATGAACATATCTTCCTTCTTTCTGGTTTTAAGATCCTTATTTAAGACTATTTTATAGCTTCAATTTTGAATTCATATAGTTTTTGTCTATTCGGTCGTTTTTCGCGTCTATTCGGTCTGTTACGGTCGATCTGTCCGACTCTGGCATTTCAAAAGTTCTGTTCATTTTACCGATTAGACATCAAAAACGACCGATTAACCAAATCTGATGATTTGGAATACTATTATTTATATAATCATATGAAAGATAATTTTATCTGCCGGAGGTTTCTCATGCAGCTTAAAGTAATGGTTACAGGTAAGAACAGAAAGATAGCATCCGATATAAGCGAACACCTTATGGCAGACAGAGGCTATAACGTGATAAAATGTGCATCCAGTAAGGAGGCATTGTTCGAACGCGTACCCGCCGAGATGCCGCATCTTATCGTGATATGCCTGGGCGATGAGACGAAAGAAACGGTATCTGTGTTTGATGTTCTTAAGGAATGCACCAAGATCGGAGGTATCAGCATCATTGTAATAGCCAATGATGTTGATCAGAAGCTGTTCATCAACCATACAAAACTCGAGCGAATGTTCTTCATGTCACGTCCGGTATCACTCTTTGCACTTTATGAAAAGCTAAATGAGATCGAACAGACAGTTGAAGATAACGTTCATAACGGTTCGATGCTGGTCACCGAATACATAAATCCATATGCGAACGATCTTCCGCCACGCAAGCATATACTTGTTGTAGACGACGATTCTACCCAGCTTCTTCAGATCAAGGAACATCTGAAGGAATTCTATGAAGTTACGCTGGTCCCTTCGGGAGAAGCGGCACTGAAGTATCTGACAACCCACAGGGTTGACCTCATCCTCCTGGACTACATCATGCCTGTAATGAACGGGCCTCAGGTTCTTGAGAACATACGCCGGCTTCCTGCTCTGACACACATTCCGGTCGTATTCTTAACGGGTGTCACCGAGAAGGATACAGTTGTCAAGACACTTGTCGAACTCAAGCCCCAGGGATACATCGTCAAACCCTCAAAAAAATCAGAACTCGTTGCTAAGATCATTGATATTTTAGGATAGAACAGAAAGGGTTTAAGCTATGGAATTCAATATCAACAGACTTGAAGAATACGGTGTCGATCCGAGCACAGGCATTGAATATACGGGAAATCACGAGAAATACATCACTGCGCTTAAGCGCTATCACAAATCCTATGAAGAAAACCGTTCACGTGTGGTAAAAGCACTTGCCGCCATGGACATTGACGACTATACCATAATAGTCCATTCACTCAAGAGCAACTCAAGAATGATAGGCGCCGGAGAACTCAGCACCAGATTTGAAACACTCGAACTGGCAGCAAGAGCCGGTAATACTTCCGTATTGATATCTGATACGCCTGCCGTTCTTGACATCTACGATACTCTCATCAGACAACTGGCTCCGTTGGATGAAGATGATGAAACAGCTGCCGCAACGGAAATATCTGCCGAGGAGGCGCACAAGACTGTTGGCGAACTTCTTTATGCACTGGATGAGTTCGATGATGAGTTGTCTTCAAAGCTTGCTCTGAAGCTTTCCGGCTACCCCTTTGGTGACAAAGAGCGTGAAAAACTTGATAGAGTAATTGGATATATAAGTGATTTTATGTATGATGAGGCAGCCGACATCATAAAGCATATCGCCGCTGCTATCAAATAGATCAGTCAAGTATTGTTCCGTTTTCCTTAAGTATATCCCTTACCTGTTTCATGCGGCTTCTGGATGCCCATGATTTGACACCGCAGTCAAACTCAACGCCTATGGTTCCGGATACACCGATATCAAAGCACTTGACCTTATATAGATTGATGATCTCCGATTGGGAGATACGCAGAAAGCGGCTGGGATTAAGGTCTTCCTCGAGTCCCGCAAGCGTCCTCTTGACTGTATATGTATTATCTTCCGTCTGCAGGAATATCCTGCGTCCCTCCGTGTATATCCTTACGATATCACGCTGGGATATAAATACCATCCTGTCATAATCATTGACTACAATATGCGGAAAATCATTCTTGGACGCATTCTCTATAGCGTAAATTATATTCTCGACCTGTTCGGTATTAGCCTTGGTTTTGATCGTCACTTTGGGGTCTATGCATTTTTCATCTATGACAACCTCAATTTCAACCATGCTTTTCATAAAAACACCGCCTTGCGCAAGTAGTTTAAACATTTTACTACATTGTGTCATATAAATAAAGACTAAATGTCTATTCGGTCGATTTTTGTGTTTAATCGGTAGATATTGTGTATCTGTCATTTGGACAAGACCGAGAATCAAAATAAGGAGTCATCAAAATGAAATATATCCGATACTCTCTGAGTGCAATATTGCTTGTCGTTTTCTTCTACATAATATCCGGTCATTTCATTTTTCCTGCCAATACCCCTGATATCCGGAATATCTGTGTCACGCTTCCCGGAGATAACTGGAACGAAATCCTTACCGACGGAACACGCAGACCTTTTAGTGTACCCGGCAAGACCAATAAGGATATCGTTCTGGAAACCACCCTGCCTGAGTATATCGACAGGGATGTAAATGTTTTATGCTTTCGGGGCACAGATATGCTGATCTATATCGGCAATGAACTTAGAAGTGAATACCTGATCGATGATCATCCTCTGTTTGGTGACCGTTCTGCCGAATGCTATGTGATGGTTCCACTGTATCCCGAAGATGCCGGCAAGTCACTGCGTGTAAGATACAGTTATAATTCCGGCATGAGCGATCATATACAGGTACATCAATAAAAAATATCTTGAGATGCAGCATCTGTCGATCGGTGTTATATTAGGCTCCATATGGGTTCTGTCCAATTCCGTGTTCCGTCAGTTCTATGCAAGGAATATCTCGGTCATGTCTGACACCCCATATCTGATGGTGATCCTGCTTCCTATACCCTTCCTGATATTTATCAACTCTCTCCAGGAGGAGCGCCACAGTCGGATACTTACTATAGCAGCGGTATTAAACACGGCTGATTTTTTCGTTTGCGTAGCACTGCTCATCATCGCAAAAATACCGCTTATAAAAAGTTTTACTCTGGCGGCGATCTGCTGTCTTATAAGTATAGTGATCATGACATATACGATCCTCTACGACACGGTTCATAAACTGGTAGGCTCCTACCGCTTCATAGCGATAGGCTTCCTGTTCCTGGCAGTTGCCTCACTCTTTCAGATATTCGTTTTCATATTTGCACACAACGGTGTATTTTCAGGATTCTTCATGTCCATAGGGCTTATGAGTTTCCTTATCTGTGCAATGCTCCACACCATAAGACAGCTCATCCAGATAAGACTGGAGGCGAATACGGCACGGAATGCCAGCAAGGCCAAAGATGATTTTCTTGCCAATATGTCCCACGAGATACGGACACCTCTTAACGGCATCCTCGGCATGGACGAGATGATCCTGCGGGAAGCCAGGGGCAATAAGAAAATAACCAAATACGCATCTGATATAAAATCAGCCGGCAATATGCTGCTTGCGATAATCAATGACATACTTGACTTAAGCAAAATAGAATCGGGCAAGGCGGAACTCATATTGGTTGATTTTGATATCTGCTCCGTAATAAATGACATTATAAACATAACCCGTCCAAAAGCCATCGAGAAAGGCCTTGAGTATTCGTTCGATGCCGTCCCTTTACTTCCGTCACGCTTTAATGGCGATGAGATAAGGGTTCGGCAGATCTTACTGAATGTAATAAACAATGCGATAAAATATACACAAACGGGAAGTGTATTTGTCAGCGTAACTCTTGCAGATTCGGAAGATACTACAAAAACCGTTATCGTTGTAACCGTCCGGGACACAGGTATGGGCATCAAAGACGAGGATATGAACAAGCTCTTTGATTCCTTCGGAAGACTCGAGGAAACAAGAAATCGCAAAATAGAAGGCACCGGACTTGGGCTCAATATATCCAACAGTTATGTACACATGATGGGTGGACGTATCGAGGTGTCCAGTAAATATGGGGAAGGCTCAACCTTTACCATTTATATTCCGCTCACAGTCACGGATCCTTCGCCCATTGGCAACTTTACCGATGCCATAGCCCGGATCGGCAGGGAAGGTTTCGAATACAGACCGGATATAATGGCGCCCAACGCCCATGCTCTCATCGTTGACGATAACGCTATGAACCTTGATGTTATCTCAGGGCTCATGGAAAGCACCAAGATCAAAACAAGCACAGTCCTGTCAGGTCAGGAAGCGATCGACCTTATGGAAAACAAACGCTTCGATATAATCCTCCTCGACCAGATGATGCCGGGAATGAACGGTATTGATACCCTTGCGATAATGAAGTCCCGTTATGACATGAGAGGTGTTTCTGTTATAGCACTTACCGCCGATGCCGTATCCGGTGCCAGGGAATTCTATCTTAATGCAGGCTTTGACGATTACTTAAGCAAGCCCGTCAAAGCCGCCGACTTGGAAAAGGCTCTTCTTAAGCATTTACCAAAAAGGCTGCTCCTTACCAATGACGAAGTGGCGCGGATAAGCCGGGCTGATGAAACCGCAAAGAGAACTCAGAATTTAACCGGACAACATAAAGAAGATCAGTATGATGATGAACCCGCTCATAAAAAGGAACTCAAGCCTCTCATCATAATAAATCCCGACAGCGAAGCTCTTAAGACTGCCAAGGCCGATACCTCGGGTGTATATAAAAGTACCCTCGTTACCGATATTGAAAAGGCACGAAGGTATCTCGAAAAACATGATGCTGAATATGTCATGGTAAGCCGTGATGTATTCCTGAATAAGATCACTTGAGCTTATTCCGCTTTATAAGATCCAGTTCTTCATTGACTTTTTTCACACGTTTTGAATATAGCAGTGACTGTGTAAGCCAAATAAAAAAATATCCGACAGTAAACCCGGCAAATGCAAAAACAAGAGTTGTTCCCGTACCAAACCATTCAAGCAGATAATTCACAACAAGGAAGGATCCCATTGTTGTTATATAATGCGTTAAGGTGGCCTTGACTATGCTCCAGTTTTCGATCTCATATGTGATACTCCCTCCCATTGCAATACCGCCATAGATCATCGATCCGATGATCTGCTTGAGAAGAATAAGTCCGTGGGAATCGATAAATTCCGGTCCGTCTGAACACAACATTATTATAACTGGAATAAACATCCCCACCAAGCATCCTGACATAAATTTTATCAAGAAACTGTTTTTCAGCTCCATATTGATTCTCCGAATACAATTCAATTTGACCTTGATTTATTTATATTATATACTTGACTTTGATATTTTCAAATACTTTCGTATTATTGTTAAGCGGTCTCAAAAAAGGAGTATATATATTATGGAAAAAGTATTATTATTCTATCCCCCGGGACTTCTGTTCCAGCGGGGCGAGGACAGATGCCAGCAGAATGTTGACGACGGATCCGCTCAGGCGATGCGCGCCTGTAACGATCTCGGATACGCGGCAGCCATCCTCCTTAAAAAGGGATATGATGTAAAGTTATGCGATTACCAGACCGAAGGGTTCACAATGGAAGATCTTGACAGGGACATGACGGAGTACAAACCCGACCTTATCATGATGAGCATAACCAACACAACGATCTTCGATGACCTTAAGATAATCAAGCGTCTCAAGGATAAGTATAACCCCGTCACTGTCATTAAAGGAGCCCTGTTCTATGATCCCGAGCAGGCAATGCTCGATCTTCTCGATCTGAGCGGTGTCGATTACATGATCGGCGGTGAGATAGATTTTGCGATAGGAGGAATAGCCGACTACGCTTTAAGGCACGAGGGTGACATATCTTCAGTCCTCTCCATATTATACAGGGATGAGAAGGGTGAATTCCAAAGGACAGCCTTCCATACATGGGGTGAAGATCTTGACAGCCAGCCCTTCCCCGCAAGGCAGCTTATGAACAACGCCCTGTATAAACGTCCCGACACGGACGAACCGATGGCAACGATACAAACGGCAAGAGGCTGTCCCAGTGCCTGTGTATTCTGCCTCACACCCGGTATTTCGGGCAAATGCGTGCGTTTCCGTTCACCTCAGAACGTACTTGATGAAATGACGGAATGCTATGAGAAACACGGGATCCGCACCTTCTTCTTCAAGGCTGATACCTTTACGATAAATCCCGCATGGGTAAAGGAGATGTGTGAACTCATCATCGCTTCGCCTCTCCACGGGAAGATCCAGTTCACGGCAAATTCGAGGGTAAAACCCCTCAGTAAGGAAACCCTGCAGCTTATGAAGGATGCCGGCTGCTTCCTTGTTGCTTTCGGCTTTGAATCCGGTTCCGATGAGATACTTAAGTTTATGAAGAAGGGCACAACCGTTGCCGACAACTTACAGGCTGCCAGATGGTGTCATGAGGTCGGTCTTCCGTTCTGGGGATATTTCGTAATAGGATTCCCATGGGAGAACAAGGAACATATACTTAAGACAAAGAAACTTATAATGATGGCAGACCCCGATTTCATAGAAGTAACTATGGCCCTTCCGTTCTACGGAACGCCGCTTTATGATACATGCAAGGAAAATGACCTGCTTGCCGAATCGGTGCTTGGCTCCGACTTCTTCCATTCAAGCATGAAGGGAACCATGTATCTTAGTATGGATGAGGTTATGAAGCTAAGAAGGAACATACTTCTCTCCTTCTATTTAAGGCCCAAGTATATCCTTAAGAAGATGGGTGAATGCATAACAAAACCCGGAGTCTTCATAAATTACTGCAAGTACGGGATAAAACTTGTTGTCAATCTGTTTAAAAGTTAAACTGAGCAATCGAAAATGTTAGAATTTTGAAGGTATAAAATGCAGAGAACGAAATTAAGAGACCGTGTCCTCCCAACATATACACCCGGTGAGGAAATATTCAATATGGTATCACATATAGTAGGTGCTGCTCTTGCGATAGCTGCCCTTGTCCTTTGTGTGATAGTATCCGCTATGCATCATGATCCCTGGGCCGTTGTCGGAAGTTCGATATACGGGGCTTCACTCATAATGCTCTATACAATGTCGAGCGTCTACCACGGACTGCGTCCCAACATGGGTAAGCGCGTAATGCAGGTACTCGATCACTGCACGATATATTTCCTGATAGCAGGAACCTATACGCCTGTGTGTCTTGCTGCACTGAGGCGTGTATCACCTGCTGTTGCATGGGTACTCTTCGGTATAGTATGGGGACTTGCGATACTTGCGATAACTCTTACCGCGATCGATATAAAGAAGTTCCAGGTCTTTTCGATGATATGTTATGTCGGAATAGGATGGGGCATAATATTTGCCGTCAGACCGCTCACGGAAGCGATCTCGTTAAACGGCGTGTACTGGCTTATCGGAGGCGGTATATGCTATACGATAGGGGCCGTATTATACGGTGTCGGCAAGAAACATAAATGGATGCATTCCGTATTCCATCTGTTTGTACTCGCCGGCAGCATCCTGCATTTCTTCTGCATGATCTTCCATGTGTTATAACAATTCATAACAGCACATGTCCAGCAAAGAGGTCCTGCCAAGCTAACTTGTGCAGGACCTCTTTGTTGGACATGTATTGGAGGAATCTCCTACAGCGAAAAATGCGAAGCATTTTGAGCCTGTTATGAATTGTTATAACATACCCTCATCACACATACACCCCGGCCCTCTTAAGCTCATATACCATCCTTGCTATCGGGAAGCCCACAACATTATTGTATTCCCC
>ONRZ01000201.1 GCA_900320345.1 uncultured Lachnospiraceae bacterium
TTCCGATCTCATCGATCCAATCCACATCATTAAGAAGATCCACCCGATCATAGGAAACATCAAAATCATCAGTCGTGCCCTGTTTCGGACGTGTGGAGAGGCCATTTATTGTGTCAAGAGCTATCAGATGCGCCGAAGTATCTTCAAGTACATGCGATGCACGGATATACTCAACTGCCTCTTCCATGGTCATAGTCCTGCTGTTTATGTATTTTGCCCATACATCGCAGATCCTCTGCTCACCTTCCAGATAATTCTCCGTAACCTGCTCCATTGTGACTGTTGTGTTTTCAAAATGTTCTATCTGTCTAAGGTAAGAAGTTCTGTTCTCAAATCTGGAGTAGAAAACAACGAAGATCAATATAGTGACCATGATGATCATGTTGACAATGATGATATAAGTCTTTTTCATGCACCGGTCCTCAGAAAAGCGAAGTTAGATCACCGAAATCCGATCGTCCGGAATACGGGAATATACAATATATTATATAACATGAGGACATATTCTGCACATAAATTTTCACTGTTTACTGCCACTTATCACCTATCAGTGCGCCCTTGTAGTCACCCTTCTTTTCTATGATCTTAAAATTGAGGGTTTTTGTTCCTGCAAATGCTCCGATACCCTTAACCGTGACTTTTGCCGTACCCTTCTTTATGTTGTTTTTATAGCCGCTTATTATGAAATCCGTTCCCGGATTCAGATACCTGGGCTCTCTTTTGCTGCCCGTATACAGTATCTCTTTAAGATCATCATTTTCAAGACAAATATAACTTCCCGTATATGTCTGGGCACTGATGCTCTTCATCACACTTGTCTTACTCAGGTTTGATGATGCCTGCATATACCTGAAAGAGACCTTTACGGGATCTTCACTGCTGTAATTTCCTTTTCCTGTTACAGTAACATAAACCTCCCCTCTTTCATCCGTATTACCCGGTACGTTGATTTCAGGTTTACCGACTGTATAATCAGTACCTGCACTCAGCTTTTTACCATCAACATCGATCACTGTGACCGAAGGCTTTTTCAGTTTTTTCAGTGTAGTAAACTGGTCTTTGGCTTCTATGATCATGCCTTGTGCTTTAAGGCTCTGTTTTGTCACGGTAAACTTCAAAGTTACGCTGCCTCTGTAATTTCCTTTTCCTTTTACCCTGATCTCCGCTTTTTTATCTCCGCTCGTAATAGCCCTGTTCTTTGCATAAGACAGGGTATAATCCCTTCCTTCCTTAAGGATGACATATCTATCCTTTATGATGAGGTCAGGCTTTGCTCCGCCTTTAGCATAGGGAACCTTATCCGAAAAACTGTAAGTGAAATCCGAACCGCTTCCGGCTTCCTGCAGTTTCCTGTTTCCGGTGATCTTGAAGGTGACGGTCTTTGTCCCTGCAGGACTGCTTGCGGATGCTCCCAAACCTTTAAATACAACCGTTGCCGTGCCGGGATCGGTATTGTTTATTATCCTCTCCAGACAGTAGTCGGTTCCTTCGACCAGTTCCCTGCCGCCAAGCTTTAAGGTATAGCTTCCTTTTGCAGGTATGATCGGGCTTCCGGTATAGACATAGGATTTCGGAGCAAGCTTTATACTTGCCTTTGACAGTAAAGCTCCCTTCTTCCCAACGACCTTTACTATCGCCGTTGTTCTTCCTTCATAGTTTTTGTTCTTTGAAATGATCGTCGCGGTATATGTTCCCTCTCCCTTTACGCTTTCGGCACCGTCATAAGTCACGGTAAAGAACTTTGAGCTGACGGACTTTCCCGTCGATGTCCATATCAGGGAAGGGATAGGCTTCTGAGCCCTGCTTTTTACCGCTACAGCGATATCATCAGCCAAGATATCCTTTCCAAGCACTGCCGGCACGATATCAAAACTTACGGTCTGCTCCGTTGTTCCCTTATAGCTCCCTTTGAATTTAATGAATATCTTTGCTGTCCCGGTTTCCTTGTTATCCCTGATACTATATGAATAATCCTTCTTTTCGGTAAGCTTCCTTGTTCCGTCGTAGACATGGAAGGAAGGTTTAATCGCAGATCCAGTATAGGTATACGGACTTTGCAGTCCTGCTACCCATATCTTTGAGTTTACGGTCTCCTTTCCGTTTTTTGTCTTTATGATCTTTGAGACCTCTTCTCCTCCAACAAGAACGGTCTTTGTGATCTCTCCGGTTGACTGATCCTTTGTTTCTTTCTGATCAACAGCAGCATTCCCACTTAAGGATCTCACATCCTCGGCAAAATCACGATAATCCCCCCCGTCATCCGAGGGCAGGATGGGAATATCGGGTAATACAAGGGTGTGGGCTCTGTTGTGTCTGCAGTAGTAGGTATGTTCTCCCAATGTCAGGCTTGTGGCCGGCTTTGTCACCTCACCGTTTTCCATATCAAAATCGTGGGCATCCGGGTCTATCGGAATCTCTTTTTTAATGATCCCGTGGCAGTCATGACACCAGATACTTTCGGTATAGCCCTTTTCCATGCAGGTTGGTGCCTTGGAATCACCTAAAGGCTCCGCATCGGCATGCCCCGTCGCACATTCCTTATAAAATTCGACTTTTACCTCCACATTATAATCACGATAGTTCACCATCTGGTCAACAGAAACCGTAAAGAGCTCGAATCTGACCGTGTCGGAAGATACAGGATAACAATCCTCCTCCTTTTTTACAGAGTAATGTAACCTCATGGTGTCAGCGCCTGCCTGGGGATTATCGATGGTGGGCTCACCTTTTAAGGCTTTATATACATTCACGGTATATACACGTAATCTGGGACACTCTCCCTCAGGGATACGGGAACTGATATCGAGCATCCCCTCCGTTCCGTAGATCCCGTTCGTTGACAGATTTATATAATAGAGATCCTGACGAAGGTCTATCTGGGCAATTTCCACATAAAGGGCTCCCGCTTCCGGAGGATCCCCGGCTCCCCGTATCTCATACCATACCCTGTAGCTTCCGGCATCGGTCTTTGCTGGAAGCGTTGTGGAATACTGTCCCTTATCAGGCTCCGGATCGTTTCTTCCGGTTACGGCATAATATATTTTTCCTTCAGAGATCGGATCAGCTGAAACGAGTGCCTGAGGGCTGCCGTTATAGACAAGTCCCTGTATTGCCCTGACTACCGGGGGCGCAACCCTCGGGATCAC
>ONRZ01000155.1 GCA_900320345.1 uncultured Lachnospiraceae bacterium
GGAACGGCTAATCCGAATGCACGAGGATTCTGGAATAAATATTTTAAGACATATCAATATGAACTTGTAAGAACAATCAAAAATATTAAGTTTACAAATGACTGATTTTGCTGATTATTAACAATTCGTTTATATTTTATAGTAAACGTGTCGCAAGCGTTGATTTTGCGTTGATAATTCGATATTCTATAAGTGTGAAACTTGATACACTAAAATATTTGTATATAGACACGTAAACTCGAGAACGGAGAGAGAAAATTGAAAAGTATCATTGTAGTAGACGTATTATCAACCGGATATAATTATATTGAGGATATTGTCCGTAGGGGATATGCTCCAGTCAGTCTGGAATCAAAGGTGTTGCGTCACAGTATTGAGTGTGGGATCGATTCGCCCATCAACCCCGACAAGCTGTATCATCAGCCTGTATTGTTAAAAGAACAGGACTCTTATGAAAAGACACTTGAGGAAGTAAAGAAATATGATCCCGTGCTTGTAGTGCCGGGGACGGAATCCGGGGTAGTGCTTGCCACGAAGCTTGCTGCGGATCTTGGACTTCCCGGAAATCCTGTGGAATACATTAAAGCAATGACGGAAAAGCCTGCAATGCATGAAGCATTGAAAAATGCCGGGCTCAGATACCTCCACGGCAGGACCGTTTCCACTCCGGAGGAAGCGATCGATTTTTGCAAAGAAAATGGATTTGTATGTGCTGTTGTAAAACCTGTCAGGGGCGCAGCCAGTCAGGGACTGTTCCTGTGTGATGATCTGGAGGAGGTTAAGAATGCGGTTGCTCAACTTATGGAAATGACGAACGATTTCGGAGATAAGATTTCCGAAGTGCTTGTTCAGGAAAGGATAATCGGAACAGAATATGTCGTGAACATCCTTTCGCGGAACGGCTTTCATAAGCTCACTACCTTCCTGAAATACAACAAAGTAAAGACAAATGAAGGCGGATATATTTATGACAATACGAAATACATCGACCATCTTGAGCCGGGACACAGTGAGCTGATCGAATACGCTTTTAAAGTAGCGGATGCGATACATTATCAGAACGGAATGATACACGGTGAGTTCATGATAGATGAAAAAGGGCCGATCCTTATAGAGGTTAATTGCAGACCTATGGGAGGGTCACTGCCTGCCGCGTTTGCAGATAAGATTTCAGGACAGCACGAGACGGACTCCATTTTGGATGCGCTTCTTTACCCGGATAAATTCATGAAGGAATTGAAGAAACCATACAGGCTCCTGCGGAATGGCTGTTCAAAGAGCATCATCATTTCCCAGGACATGGAAGTGGAAGACAGTCCTGTCTTTGAGGTGGCCAAGCACTTAAGGAGCACCTATTTGATAGATGTGACTCCGGTCACAAAACCGGTGATGATGACAAAGACCAGAGATCTGGAAGGCACCGGTGGAGAGATCTATTTGATCAATGATGATAAAGCCATTCTTGAGGAAGATCTTAAGATACTCTCAAATGTTGAAAAGAGTTTTTTCCAGTTCATTTTTAATGACGGAATGTCGAGACGCCTTGTTCCGAAGAAAACGGATAAAGAAAAGAGCCCGGAGGAAGTCATTAAAGAGGTTGGCTGCTGTGGAGCTGTTCTGGTCGCGGCGGACGAGGAACTTGAAATAGAAGGGGCACAATGCATCACAAAAGATTCCATCACGGATGCGCATAAAGGCTTTGACTTTGTTATCGTCAATTATAAAGAATCCCTGTTGGGTCTTAAAGAGAGGGAGTGCCTGAAACTGATGTTTGATACATTTGATCTGGCACGTCAGGGCGGCAGAGTTATCGTTCCCAAGAGTTCATATGACTATTTGTCATACGGACGAAGAGGTGTGGAGCAGCTTATGACGGTTAAAGGATTAACGGTGGAACTGATTCCGGGATATGAAAGTGAAATGGTGATCGGGACAAATGATCGGAACTGAGCGGAAGGGTGTACTTGTAAACAGGAAATTCTATCAGTATCTTGGCCCGATGCTGTTGAGTGAGCTTGCCATATCACTTAATGAATTTGTTGATGGGATAATCGTATCACAGCTTCTTGGAAGTGATGCGATGAGCATGGTTGGAATGGCATCCCCGGTCATGTATGTCTTTGCGGTTATATATATCATACTTGGTGTCGGCGGTTCCGCCGCCTATGCCGAGTATTCGGGTATGCAGAAGAAGGAGAAAGCAGATAAGCTATTTTCTGTGGTATTTGCTTCCTCTGTGGGAATTTCCGCATTTATTGCAACTGTTGGGATGATCTGCCTCCGTCCTCTGGCGTCTCTTATGTGCGCTGATACGGTGATTCTTCCTGAATTTACCTCATATTTGGCAGTCACGATCATATCGGGAGTATTGATCATTCCTCTTCAGGTTCTGATCAATTGTTTTGCTGCTTTCGGATACCCACAGATAGGAACAAAACTGAATCTGGCTGCCAATGCCATTAACCTCGTGATGGATTACGTGTTCATACATTATTTTCACACCGGGGTGAAGGGCGCAGCCATGGCTACTTTTTCGGGGTACCTTATTGCCCTGATGTGGTTCATATTACTGCTTCCGGGCAGGAAGGTATCAGTGCCGCTAAGAAAGATCAGTCTCAAAGACGTTGTGTTGGTTCGGGAAGCCGCAGGAAAAGGCGTGGCGATGTCTCTGAATCAACTGGGATATGCCATTAAGACGTTTTTCGGAAATAGTCTGTCTATGACGCTTGCCGGTATTGAAGGCGTAACAATCTTTACCCTTTGCATGCAGTCCATATCCATCATATCCATCGCTATGGGCGGTGTCGTGGAGGCCATGGTGCCTATCGGCGCAGCGCTCAAGGGACAGAAGGATTTTAAAGGGATAAAGATACTGCTTCGGACTGCCATGATCGCACAGTTTATTGCTTGTCTGGTCTGTACTGCAGGGGTTGAGCTGTTTCCTCAGATCTTTCGGTATATGTACAATTATTCGGGTGCTGATACGGCAGCGGCCGATCTTGGGATCCGCATCTTTTCACTCGTATTTATCTTTCGTGGTTTTGTTCTGATATTTATGTATTATTTCCAGATCGTTTCCAGAAAACTGTACGCTTCTTTTGTCAGTATATATGATGGTTTTGCGGGTCTTATTCCCATTGCGATGATCTTGACCGGTGCCTTCGGGATAAGGGGACTGTGGATGGCATTCCCAGCGGTATCGCTTTCGGAGCTGATCATTATTATTCTTGCAAATCTTTATATTTCGGCTCATTCCGGCGGAAAATACCATGGACTGCTTCTGGTCGAGACAGAAGATGAGAGTGTTCCGGTTTATGATGTGACGGTTCAGCTGGATACGGAGGATATATCAGATACGGTTGTGTCTTTACAGAGATTCTGCGAAATCAATGATGTGGATCATAGGACTTCCATGATGATGGCATTGTCTTTGGAAGAAATGATCTCGTATATGCTTGATAACAAAGAGCATAGCATCTCCTGTGATGAGGTGGATATTCTGGCCAAAATCAGGGAAGACAATATCATGATGGATATCAGGAGCATCGGAACGCCTCTTGACCCTACGACAGCTCCGGTCTCGGAATATTCCAACGTGGAAGTTCTGAAGAAGGTTGCTCAAAAACTTGAGTATACATATGTGGTAGGAATGAATCAGACAAGGATAATGGTTCGCAGAGACTGCGAAGCAAGATCCTGATCGGGGATCCGATCCTTTTGTCTTTGCGGTAATCGTTTGGGTGTGAAGGTGTCTTTTTATAATTGGTGAAAGTTAAGAATATGACTGATTTTGTTAACTGATATGCAATGACCTTTGTCAAGGGGTAAATTAAACAAGAATCACTATTGACGAGCCCTTAGATCTTTCGATTTATAACCCACTTGGCTTCGTCCATAGCATTGTGCCGCTTCGATCAGAAG
>ONRZ01000009.1 GCA_900320345.1 uncultured Lachnospiraceae bacterium
ATTCTGGAACTGCACCAAAAGATCCTCATTGCCTTTTTTGAACAGATGCTTAAACCTTCCCTGTTCTCTTAAGAAGTCCTCGATCGGAAGCTTCTTCTTGGGCTCGTAGTTTAAGATCCACTTGCCATTGTCCACTTCAAACAGCGGCCAGTAGCATGTCTCCACAGCCAGCGAGCATATCTTCATCACTTCAGATGTCTCGTAACGCCATCCTCTCGGACACGGAGCCATTATGTTAAGAAAGGCAGCACCCTTAGTGTATATGGCCTTTTCGGACTTCTCGTACATGTCCTTGAAGTTCTGAGTAAGCGTTGTCTGAGCAACATAAGGGATATTGTGCTCCGCTATTATCGCAGCAAGATCCTTGCGTCCCTGAAGCTTACCGTTGCTCTGAGTCCCGACCGGTGTAGTGGTCGTGTCGGCATACATCGGAGTTGCCGATGAACGCTGTATGCCTGTATTCATATATGCACCGTTATCATAGCACACATATACCATATCATGTCCGCGTTCCATTGCGCCCGAAAGAGACTGGAAACCGATGTCATATGTTCCGCCGTCACCTCCGAAGGTTATGAACTTGAAATTATCGTTTTCACCAAGACGCCCCTTCTTCTTAAGAGCCCTGTAAGCCGTTTCCACTCCGGACAGTGTTGCTCCCGCATTCTCAAAAGCATTGTGGATATATGAATCCTCCCATGCCGTATAGGGATACATATAACTTGACACTTCCAGGCATCCCGTCGCGTTTCCTATGACTGCATGATCACCCTCATGCAGAGCGCGCAGCACGCCTCTTACCGCTATCGTTGCGCCGCAACCTGCGCACATCCTGTGCCCTGCTGCCAGACGCTCGGGCTTGTTCATTACTTCCTTAAGATTATATCCCATTCCTATCCTACTTTCTGAGTCCTATATACTGATACTGCTCTATCTCCGTTCCGTTCTTTATATGATCTTCCATCTCATCAAATATCTCATATACATGATCGACGGTAAAATCACGCCCTGCAAGTCCGTACATGTAGCTTACGGCTTCTATATCTACCCTATACTTGAACAGTGCCGCACATACCTCCATGCTTAAAGGTCCGCCGTTACCGTTGTAGCTCTCGCAGCGGTCCATGATCGCAACGCACTTACAGTTCCTTAAGGCTTCCGCGATCTCTTCTGCGGGGAACGGTCTGAACACCCTAAGCTTAAGTATACCGACCTTCATTCCTTTTTCTCTGAGATCATCACAGGCCTGCTTCGCTGTTCCCGCTGCCGAACCCATGATCAGCATTACATATTCGGCATCTTCCGTCCTGTACTCCTCAAACAGTCCGTATTTCCTGCCTGAGATCCTTCCGAAAGCTTCACCGACCTTTTTTATCACTTCCTTGCTGTTCTCCATCGCAACCTTCTGGTTGTACTTGGCTTCCATCGCATAGGCGGATATGGAATACGGTCCCACAGCCACAGGTCTGCCGGGATTTAACAGGAATTCCTCCGGTTCATATGTTCCCGCAAAATCCTTCACGGTATCATCATCAAGAAGTTCTATGTTCTGGACCGCATGCGAGGTTATGAATCCATCCTGGCATACCATTACCGGAAGATGTACATCCTTATTCTCGGCTATGGGATACGCCTGAATGAAATTATCATATGCCTCCTGATTGGTCTCGGCGTATATCTGTATCCATCCCGTATCCCTGGCACCCATACTGTCGGAGTGATCGCAGTTAATGTTTATAGGGCCTGACAGCGTTCTGTTTACAAGAGCCAGAACACAGGGCATACGGTTGGATGCCGCAAGAAGAAGTTCCTCCCACATAAGTGCCAGTCCGCAGGAAGATGTGGCTGTAAGGCTCCTTGCGCCTGCTGCCTCGGCTCCTATTGTCGCACTCATGGATGAATGCTCCGATTCGACAGGGATAAACTCCGTATCCATCTGTCCGTTGGCTATGTATGTGGAAACCATCTGCGGTATCTCTGTTGAAGGTGTTATCGGAAACGCCGGCATAACATCAGGATTTACCTGCCTGATAGCATAAGCTACCGCCTCATTGCCCGACATTCTGTCTTTCTTAGGCATACTACATTCCCTCCCTCATCTCTATAGCACCGAAGGGGCATGCCTTGGCACATATGCCGCAGCCCTTGCAGTGATCGTAATCAAAATCAGCTCTTCTGCTGTCCTTAACCGGTATGCTGCCATCGGGGCACACAGGTGCACAGAGAAGACACTGCTTGCATTTATCTTCTATAAATACAGGTGTGGATGTCCTCCACTCTCCCGTATTGAATTCTTTGGAAGTGCCTCCCGCAAACATCATAAGGCCTTCTGTAAGGCCATGGTACGGAGTCTGTTCGTTTATCTTCTTAACATCGGTCCTCATTTATATACCTCTTATCCTATATCTATGCCGACTTCTGAAGCTGATCTTCAAGTGCTTCAAAGGTCATCGTAAGTGCCCTCATGTTACCTTCTATGACTTCAGGTTTCTTTGCGAACTTATGCTCGTAGGAAGAACGCATCTCCCGAATGAAAGCAGCCTTGTCCATAACCGCACTGACCGCTACCGCTGCTGCAAGCATCGGTGAATTCGGAAAATTCTTACCGAGTGTCTCAACCGATATCTTCCTTGCATCAACCGTATACACGCGTCCCTTATATCCGTTGAGCAGTGGGAGCACATCCTCCTTCTTGCCCGGAGTGTTTATTATTATCGCTCCGTCTTCCTTGAGTCCTGCCGTAACATCAACCGAATGGAGCAGCGTCTCATCCACTACCACGACAAGATCCGGTGTGTAAATATTTGAATGCACCCTGATCTCCTCGCTGCTTATCCTGTTATATGCCGTTATCGGCGCACCCATACGCTCCGGACCGTATTCCGGGAAACCCTGTACATAGGCTCCTGTTTTAAATGCAACGTCCGCAAGCAGCAAAGCCGCCGTCTTGGCTCCCTGTCCGCCCCTGCCGTGCCATCTTATCTCAAGACTCATTTTTCTCTCCTAACCATGCCATAACCCGCAATATTTGCAATATCCGCATTGAACTATTATATATTTACCTTGAACTTATGTAAAGAACAAAATCCGCACAACTGCACGCAGTTTGAAAAATTTAATAAACAATATTTCATAATGCCTGATTTTTAGGCTTCATTTATTTGCTATGCGTGGAGTTTTATAGTATAATATTGCGAAAAGAGATTATATGATTTCATATAAAATACAAGGAGGGTTACAACTATGATCATTTCACAGATGTATAACGGCATTGCAACAGGCAATGTTGAAGAAGGGGCCAAGCTCTTTACCGGAAAGTTAGGCTACACCATCAAGCACAGGCTGACAGTTCCCGGCTGCAAGATCTATATCATGGAGAATGAATATAACGAATTCGATCTCGTTGAAGGCGAAGCTTTTATACCCGGCAAGGCAGTTTTCCGTATCTCTGTCAGGGACTTCGATGATTCCGTACAGGATGCGCTCAACGCAGGGCTTAAGCAGATCGGCGATGTAGTTGATGATGAGAAGATAAAGTTCACTCTGTTCACGAATAATGACGGTACGATCTTCATAATATCGCATCACAAGAAGGTTAATATCTACGTTTAATACTTTCTATATTGAAAACAACCCCGCTGTCCGTTATTCCGGCAGCGGGGTGTTTTTATTTACGATCCCTCTCCATGTATTTCTGTACATTATCATAAGTTATTATACTGTACGGCCTGAAAACATATTTATCAAAAGTAAGCTCAACGGAATCCGGGAAAGGTTCGCCTTTTGCCAGGGCATATGCCATTTCCATTATCATTTCGGCCTGGCCGTCGGAGTCGTTATATACGCTCCCGTCAAGTTTCATCGTCCTTATGGCTTCCAGGGCTTCCGCCGTTCCGTTAATCCCCACGACAAAAGGATCCAGGGGATAATCCGTCTCGGCAATGGCATCAAGCGCTCCCAGTGCCATATCATCATTGTTCGCTATCACCATTTCGATCTGGAAGGGATATCTGTCGATGAACTCCCGCATCTTGGTCCTGCCCTGATCTCTCTCCCAGTTTGCATATTCATCTCCCAGTTTTTCCAAAGAAAAGCCGGCCTTTATCAGTTCATTTGTACATACACTGGTCCGCACCAGAGTATCCTGATGTCCCGCTTCACCCTCTATCATTACGTACTGTATGGTACCGTTTCCGTTTGCATCTATCGCAGCGAACTTATCCTTATCGCTCAATGCATCGATTATTATCCTGGCCTGAAGTTCTCCGGACTGTCGTGCCGGAGCACCCACATAATATATCTTATCCCATCTGGACAGATCCTTCTCGACCGGCTCACGGTTAAAGAAGATTATCGGTGTATCACTCGACATCGCCATATCTATTATCACAGTTGCATCCGTCCTGTCTACGAGGTTGACGCACAGCACATCATAATCTGCCGTTATGAATTTCTTGGCCTGATCGTTCTGCGCAAGCTGGCTCTTACCCGCTCCGGCAACATCAATGGTTATCCTTACTCCCGTTTCCTTCTCCTTTTGCCTGCACCACTTGGTCATATATTTGGTCATGCCTTCTACCAGGGTATCATACTCATCATAGGTGAGCACGGCTATCCTGATACCTTTCTGTGCTGCCGGCTTGCTGTAACATCCCGTAAGCATACAGGCTGTTAACGTAAGGATGAGCGCATATTTAATTGGCAAACGGGAACAACAGCGTCTGATTGTCCTCATCATACATATTCTCCTTCCTTACAAGCCTGTACTCGATCCCTGTATCCCTGTACTTCTTCCATGCCTCCGATCTGTCAAGTGCGTAAATTGCCGCAAGATATCCCATTGCATATTCATCGGGATATCCCAGCACCTTTATCTCCTTACTGTACAGGTTATAAACCGCCTTGTCCGATGTTGATATGCAATAGATCCGGCTGGTCGCGTTAAGATTATTCAGTGCATCCAGAAGCGCATCCGTAGTCGGGTTATCGAAGGTCACTATAACATCGGTTGCCTCGGATACAAGGGCTCTCTGGATGAACATCCTTGTACCTGAGTTCTTCTCATGATCATTTCTGCTCCAGTTTATTATCTTCCCTACACTTCCGTCTATCGCATCCCGCAGTCCCTGTTCACGAAGCGATACACCTTCCCTCTGTAGATTCTCGGATATGATCGCGACCGTAACAATATCGCTTTCATTTTCAACTATAGACTGTCCGAGTTCATATCCCATTCTGTAATCATCGGGAGCAGCACAGTATACATTTTCAAACGGCATCGAAATATCACCTGCCGCCTCAACAAAAGATACCGGTATCCTCAGTTTTTTATCCCTCAGGTGATCCTTTATCCCCGCGGTGTCACAAGCCGCGATAATAAGGGCATCCGCACCGTCCTCGATCTCTCTGTCTATTATATCCTTCTGCTCCTGCACATCATTTTCGGTCATCATGGTTATGAGCGACAGATCGGCATTCTTCTCCGAGCACACAAGACCCGCTCCCTGCCGCATATTCTCCCATCTCTCGGAATCATCACCGTAAACTATCATCGATACATGCTTCCTTTCTTTATCCTCACGCGGAGCAAAATCGCTCTGTAATACCACAAAAACAAGAAGGATAAACAAAAGGATCATGGAGATCAGAAGGCTTTTGTTATCTTTTAGTCTCTTCATTTGTCACCCTCCTCCTTTCCGTAGTCTGCCAGGAGTATCTTGGGAAGGTGGATCGTCACAGTGGTACCCTCATCCAGCTCACTGTCGATCATAAGACCGTAATCACCCTTAAAATAGATCTGTATCCTCTGATTAACGTTCCACAGACCTATACCCGAGCCCTTACCTCTGCTCCTTGCCTTATCCGTAAGGAGAGTCGCGAGAGTTTCCTCCGGTATCCCCATGCCGTTATCGGAAACCGATATATAGATATCGCCGTCCTTCTCATAGCCCTTAACCTTTATCTCTCCTTCTCCGTCCATATGCTCAACTCCGTAATAGATGGCATTCTCAAGAAGAGGCTGGACTATGAGCTTGATCGTAGCGCATTCCTCTATATCGGGATCTATATCGATCTGTGCAGTGAACTTATTCTTATATCTGACTTTCTGTATGTTTAGATAATTCCTTGCATGTACGATCTCATCATGTATGGATATGATGTTGTTACCCTTGCTTAGTGATATGCGGAACAGCTGTGCCAGAGCCGTCACCATGGATATGGCTTCCTTATATCTCTCCCCCTCTATCATCCATACGACCGAATCCAGTGTATTATAGAGGAAATGCGGGTTTATCTGGCTCTGCAGGGCATCAAGTTCACTCTTTCTCTTGGCCTTCTGCTCCTTTACCATGTCATCGGTAAGCTTCTTCATACGGCGCACCATTGACTTTATAGTTCTTCCAAGATGCCTTATCTCATGAGAACCGCCTATGAAGATATCTTCTTCGTTCATCGCATCTTCATTTACGACGCCTTCCTCAAGATATGCTATCGACTCCTCAAGCTTCCTTATCGGATCCGTAACAACATATGAAATGATATAGTTTCCGAATACTATGAGTATAAGGATTATAATGGCGACCATGAGCAGATAATTACGCATCTGGCCCATGTCTACGGCAAGCTCGCTTATGGGTGTTACGCTTATTATCTTCCAGCCTGTATAACCCACTGTCTTAACGACAACATCGCGCTCCTGCCCGTCAAATTTTTCGGAAAAAGCCCCGTCCGCATGTCCGGCATGTACAAGATTATTCTCCTTAAGAAGGCCCGCAAATATAGCCTTCTGCATCGGATGGTATATTATCTCTCCTTCCGAATCACACAGATATACGAAACCGACACCTCCGTCATTGACCCTCTCAAACATCTGCTCTATGCCGCTGTAATTCATGTCAACAAGAAGCACACCGTTGCGTACGTTACCGAAATTGGTAAGTTCCACGCATCTTGAGAGCGAAACCACCCAGAAATATCTGTAATTACTGTTCTCAAATATGTTCTGTACATGGGGTGTGGAAAAATGGATGTTCTCTATCTCATCAAACGCGCTCTGGAACCATTTTTCCTTCTTAAGATCTACTCCCGGCTTCCTTGCGGATACAGGTGAGGCCGCTATTATCGCACCATCCTGAGTCGCACATACTATGCTGGTGAGGTTATCTTTATTTGCTTCATACAGGAGGTTCATTTCCTTGTTGATATTCTCATTGGTAAGATCCGTGTTCTTGATAACGCTGTAACACATGGTATCGGAAATACCCATCATGTTCCTTATATATGAATTAAGGTTAAGGCTGACCTGATCCACTATCTGCTCGTTCTTGTTGATGGTATTTGAGCGTATCGTGTTTATCGAATGGGTATAGAAAGCTATAGCCATGGCGGCAATGCTTATTATTGAGATCGCCGTAAATGACAGTGATATCATCCACTGAAGACTTCTGGTCTTATATGCTTCTTTGATCCGGTTTACCGGTCGTGCAAGGAATTCCCTCAAATCCGTGCTCCACTAAATATTTACTGCCTGTATTTTGAAGGCGATATGCCAAAATGTCTCTTAAATACATAACTGAAATAGTTTGGTTCTTCATACCCCACCATCCCCGCTATTATGTAGCTCTTCTCGTCGGTCGTATCAAGAAGCCTCTGAGCTTCATTCATCCTGACATTCGTAAGATATGTAACAAAGCTCATGCCTGTCTCCTTCTTAAATACAGCCGAAAAATAAGATGCCCCGACACCCAGATGCAGGCACAGATCATCTACCGACAGCTTGCTGTCTCCGTAATGATCCTGGATATACTGCCTGGCATCCTCCGCGAGCTTCTTGGTCGTATCCATCCTGCCGCTGCTTATCTTCTCACGAAGTATCCCTGTTATCTTGATCAGCCTGTCGGCAAACTCATCCATAGACGAAAAGCCTTCAAGCTCTTCATAGGTGTTGATGTTCGCAAGTTCGGTCCCGCCTATATTTATGCCGTGTCCCCTGGAGAGCCTCAGCAGTTCGACCATGAATTCCGCATAGAAGATCTGAAGCTGGCTTAAACTCACCTCGGATCTTTTCAGCTTTTCTATGAAATCACGTATCTCTTTTTCAAGACTGGCTTCCGTCCCTGTTTTGACCTGTCTCATTATATGTCTTATCTGCTTCTCGCTCACATAATCCTCAACCGAAGAAGACGGATCGACATCACTTATGCAGATAGCCTGGTTCTCACCCACGAAGATCCTGTGGTGGAAGGCATCCTTAGCTTCAAGGAACGAGGTATGTATACTCTCGGCATTTCCGTATATCCTGCCGATACCGGCCGATACATTCGCATCCAGGGATTTATGAGCGATCTTACAGATCTTATCCATTTCCTCTATGAAAATACTGTACTGCTGTGTACTCTTAAGTCTTGCAAGCACACACACG
Source organism: uncultured Lachnospiraceae bacterium (assembly GCA_900320345.1). Taxonomy (GTDB): domain Bacteria; phylum Bacillota; class Clostridia; order Lachnospirales; family Lachnospiraceae; genus UBA2868. Next base: position 8,423 of record ONRZ01000009.1, read on the forward strand.
GTATCAAGATAAACAAATGCTTCGACCGCCAATACACCCTTAAACCTTTCGGCAACTATCTGCTTAAGAGATACTGCCATAAGGTTTTTATTTAACTTCTCCCTGTCATCTCCCAAAGGCGTTATCCTGAACGCGCCGCAGCAATAGAAGGCCGATTCTATACGGAAACCGTAATCGTTCTGATATCTCTCAAGATCGAATTGCAGTTCCCTTCCTTCAAGAAGACCTATTATGAGCTGCTCTTTCATCATCGGCCGGCTCTCTTCATAGTATTTTGAGAGCAGTTCAACGTTCCTGCGCTGCTTTAATTTTTCGTCAAGTCTGCCCTTTATGCGCAGAAATATCTCTTTAAGTTCTTCAGCGTCAACCGGCTTTAATATATATTCCTCCGCTTCTAAGCGGATCGCTTCCTTGGCGTATTCGAAGTCATCATAACCCGAGAAGATAACGCTCCTCAGATCAGGGATCATCTCCTTTAACTTTCTTATCATCGTAAGTCCGTCCATGAACGGCATCTGAATGTCTGTCATTACGACATCCGGCTCGCAGTTCTCGGCAAGTTCCAGAGCATCCTCTCCGTTTTCCGCGGTACCTACGACCGTAAAACCAATTTCTTCCCAGTTTATCCTTCTGCGTATAGCTTCCCTTACTTCTTCCTCGTCATCGACGAGGATAACCTTATATAAGTCCATTTATGTCCCTTTCGTTTTTCCCTGTTCTGAATAGTTTAACATCCATACGCCCGGAAAACAAGAAGGCTGCAATAAAGCAGCCTTCCCTGAATACATACCGATACTCAAACGCTATCAGTTCTTTTTACGCTTTGAAAGTACGTCAAGTGTAACCGCTCCCAAAAGGACTGCACCCTTAACGATCTTCTGTATATCCGTAGACCATCCGAACAGTGACATACCGTTGTTAAGTATTCCCATTATGAACGCTCCGACCACGGCACCGACGATAGTTCCGGCACCGCCGGCAACCGCAGCACCGCCGATATAACATGATGCTATGGCATCCATCTCGAATCCGTCACCTGCCTTGGGTGTTGCCGATCCGTTTCTTGCCGAAAGCACGATACCGGCTATGGCTGACAGAAGCCCCATGTTAACGTATACCCAGAAGAAAACCTTGTTCGTGTCAATACCCGAGAGGTTTGCGGCCTTCCTGTTTCCTCCGAGTGCATATATCTGACGTCCCGCAACAGTCTTACTCGTTATGAATCCGTATATTGCTATAAGGATAACCATGATGAGCAGAACAAAAGGCAATCCGTTATATCTTGCGAGCTTATAGAAGAAGAACCAGATTATGAACAGCATGATGCCAAGCTTAAGTGCTATCTGCCATGTCGGATTGACCGCGAAATTGTATTTTTTCTTGGTGGCATTGGATCTGATCTCGGAATATATGAGCAGGACCGAAGCTATAACAGCAACTACTATACTTACAAGATCAAGTGTACCGTCACCGAACGGTATCTTGGCAACGGGAAGGAAACCTGCTCCGATGAAGTTATAAGACTGATCGAAGGGGCCCTTTGTCTGTGCCTGCAACAGAGTATAAGTAAGACCGCGTCCCATAAGCATTGTTGCAAGAGTCGTTACAAAAGGCGGGATGCCGAGATATGCGATGAAGAATCCGGCAAAAACACCTGTAAGCAGGCCTACCAGCAAAGCTGCTATGATCGCAACCCACATGTTCATCTTAAGGTCCATCATGATGATACCTGCAAACGATCCGCATACAGCAACGACAGATCCTACGCCCAGATCGATGTTACCGGTAAGTACGCACAGCAGCATACCGATCGCCAGGATAACAACGTATCCGTTCTGCATGATAAGATTGTTGATATTCATGGGTGTCAGATTAGCGCCCTTTGTAAGCAGAGCAAACACCAGGTAAATAGCTATAAGGGCAAAAAACATTCCGTACTGTTTCATGTCCATTTTGACATATTTGTTATTTTTAGTTTCCATTTCCATCTCCCTTTCTGTTATGTGCCATGATACACTGCATGATCTTCTCCTGCGTTACTTCCGCCGAACTCAGTTCTCCCGCTATCGTACCTTCGTTTATGACATATACCCTGTCGCAGGTACCTATGATCTCGGGAAGCTCGGAGGATATGACTATGACTGCCTTTCCTGCCTTGGCCAGCTCGTTTATTACACAGTAGATCTCGTATTTGGCGCCTACATCGATACCTCTTGTAGGCTCATCCATTATAAGAACATCCGGTTGTGTCATCATCCATTTGGCAACCACGACCTTCTGCTGGTTACCACCGGAAAGTGATCCGACCACCTGATTGATGGAATTAGTCTTTACCTTAACACGCTGCCTGTAATCCTGTGCCGCAACTATCTCATCATTGTTGTTTATAACACCGTGTTTGGAAAAGAAGAAAGGTCTCGCGGCTATAGTCATGTTTTCCTTGACATCACCTATAAGATTAAGTCCGTATGTCTTCCTGTCTTCTGAAATATAGGCTACCGTACGTAAGTGCACTTCCTTTCCGTTTATAAGAACCGTTCCTGATATCTTCTGTCCGTAACTCCTTCCGAAGATACTCATCGCGAATTCCGTTCTGCCCGCACCCATGAGGCCCGCCAGACCGACTACTTCTCCTGCCCTGACCTTAATGTTTATATCCTTTATTATCTGTCTGTGTTCATCATCGGGGTGAAAAACATTCCAGTTCTTTACTTCAAATATTACATTTCCGAGCCTGATGTCTTCACGTTTCGGATAACGGTTTGTCATCTCACGTCCGACCATCGCCTTGATAACCCTGTCTTCCGAATAATCATCAACTCCCTTTATGAGTGTCTCGATCGTCTTACCGTCTCTTATTACGGTAACAGAATCCGAAACGTATTCTATCTCATTAAGCTTATGTGAGATTATGATACAGGTTATCCCATGCTCCTTAAGCTGGAGCATTATATCTAAAAGCTTCCGGCTCTCTTCATCGTTCAATGCCGCCGTAGGTTCATCCAGAATAAGGAGTTCAACCTTCTTGGCCATTGCCTTGGCGATCTCGATGAGCTGCTGCTTGCCCACGCCGAGGGAATTGACAGGAACATCAACGTCCTCATTTTCAAGTCCAACCTTGGCAAGCATCTCCTGAGCCTTACGCCTTGTTTCCGTCCAATCAATAACGCCCTTCATGCTGGTACGTTCATTTCCGATAAATACATTCTCGGCAACGGACAGCAGCGGACTGAGCGCCAGTTCCTGATGTATTATAACTATGCCCTTTGCTTCCGAATCCCTTAGATTGTGAAATTTACAATGCTCACCATTATAAAGGATGTCACCTTCATATGTTCCGTAAGGATACACACCGGATAAGACATTCATTAGTGTAGACTTACCGGCTCCGTTTTCACCGCAGATAGCGTGGATCTCACCCTTCTTAACCTTGAGATTAACACCATCAAGAGCCTTTACTCCGGAGAATTCCTTCGTAATCTGATTCATTTCCAAGATGTAATCCGACATTTACTCTTCTCCTTGTCTGATATGTTTTAAAACAGGGCGGCAGCTGACTGCCGCCGCCCTGTTCTGTTTATTAACACATTTGTATCTTAATTATTCGGCAAGCTGCTCTTCTGTATAGTAGCCGCCGCCTATGATAACTTCCTTGTAGTTATCCTTGTCAACCGCAACGGGCTCGCAAAGATATGAAGGAACTACGATCTTGCCGTTGTTGTACTGCTCGGTATCGTTGATCTCGGGCTTAGCGCCTTCAAGAACTGCCTGTACCATGGTAACGCACTTGCTTGCAAGAAGTCTTGTATCCTTGTAGATAGACATTGTCTGCTTACCTGAGATGATGTGCTTGGTAGCCATAAGCTCTGCATCCTGTCCTGTGATAAGAGGCCAGTTTGCATCTGTATAACCTGCACCCTCAAGAGCTGACATACAGCCGTATGAAAGTCCGTCGTATGCACATGCACAGATGTCAAGGTCTTCGTCTGCATAGTATCTTGTAAGGATATCCTCACATCTCTTCATTGCTGTCTGCTGATCCCATCTTAATGTGTTGTTGTCTTCGAATGAGATCTGACCTGACTTACATACGAGTGATCCGTCGTCAAGTAAAGGCTGGATCTGCTCCATAAGTCCTGCATAAAGCATATGAGCGTTGTTATCATCAGGTGAACCCATGAACAGCTCGATGGTCTTGGGATCATCCTTTGTTGCTCCGCAATGCTGAACGATGTATTCACCGATCTTGGTTCCTACACCCTTATTATCAAATGTTGCATAATATGAAACAGCATCTGTGTTCATAAGAAGACGGTCGTAAGCGATAACCGGGATGCCTGCATCCTTAGCCTGCTGCTCAACGTTTACAAGAGCGTCTGAGTCGATAGCCGCGATAACAAGGCAGTTAGCGCCTGCTGCGATCATGTTCTCGATCTGTGAAACCTGAGCCTGAACATCATCCTCTGCGTACTGAAGATCTACGGTATATCCGAGTTCCTCAAGCTGTGCCTTCATGTTTGCACCGTCATGCATCCATCTCTCTGATGACTGGGTAGGCATTGCAACCGCTACCTTCTTGCCGCTGCCTGATGCTGCTGCGCCTGCATCCGATCCAGATCCTGCATCTGCTGCCGGAGCTGCGGGTGCTGCACCGCCACATGCTGTGAGTGCTAACATTGCTGTTGCCATAATAGCTGCTAAAACTTTCTTCTTCATATTTATCCTCCTTATGATTTCGAATTCCCTCTGCGGGATTCCCAATGGATGTATCCACTTTATTACAATCATCTTTCGGATAAAATAGAAAATCCTGCATAGAATATATAAAAATATCCATGCAGGATTTTGTATGTAGGATTTTGATAAAACTCAATCATTCCGAATATATATCAAACAAAGACAGCTGGTTTGACTCCGGAAGCCTGTCAAGTATCTTAAGTTCCGTCAGCTTCTCAACTACTGTCGAAGAAACCCTTGTCCTTTCGCGGAAATCATCCTTTGAAATAAACGGACCGTCCTTGCATGCATCCACTATCGCATCCGCTGCCTTATCACCCAGGCCTTCGATGCTGCCAAGATGCGGCATGATCTTCCCGTCTATCACCTGACATTTATGCGCCTTTGCCCTGAACATATCTATCGGCATGAATTCATATCCGCGCGCATACATCTCCTGTACGAGACGCATGTCGCGAAGTTCATCCTGCTCCTTCTTGCTGAGGCTGTCCTCCCTCTTTTTGTAATCCGCAAGATACCCTTCAAGTACCTCTCTTCCCAGGCACATCTTTTCATATGAAAATCCCGATGCCCTTATACTGAAGAACGCCGCGTAATATGCCAGAGGATAATTAACCTTATAATATGCTATGCGCCATGCCATCATAACATATGCCGCGGCATGAGCCTTGGGGAACATGTACTTTATCTTCTCGCACGACCATATATACCAGTCGGGAACATCATGTTTTATCATGTCATCCTTCCATGCGTCCCACTTATCGCATTTTCCGCCCGCTATCTTACCCTTTCTCACATTCTCCATTATTTTAAACGACTCTTCGGGCTCGAGTCCCATTCCTATCAGATAGGTCATTATATCATCACGGGTACAGATACATGTGGATATCGTAGCCTTACCCTCTTCTATGAGTGTCTGCGCATTACCGAGCCATACATCCGTTCCGTGTGAAAGCCCGGATATCCTTACAAGATCAGAGAACGCCTGAGGTTTTGCATCTATTACCATCTGCATGGCAAAATCGGTCCCGAACTCCGGTATCCCAAGAGTACCCAACTGTGTACCTCCGATATCGGCAGGTTCTATCTTCAGAGCACTCGTGTTCTGGAACAGGGACATAACATCCTTATCATCCAGCGGTACCTTCTGCGGATCCGTATCGGTAAGATCCTGGAGCATCCTTATCATCGTAGGATCATCGTGTCCCAGTATATCGAGCTTTAACAGGTTGTGATCGATCGAATGATAATCAAAGTGAGTAGTGACTATATCCGTGTTCATATCATTTGCGGGATGCTGTATCGGAGTGAACGAATATATCTCATCTCCGACCGGCAGCACGATTATACCGCCGGGATGCTGACCCGTGGTCCTGTGGATACCCGTGCAGCCCATGGTTATCCTGTTTATCTCGCAGGAACGCTTCCTTATACCACGTTCCTCATAATAATTCTTAACATATCCGTATGCCGTCTTATCTGCAAGCGTGCCTATGGTCCCTGCCCTGAAGGTCTGCCCGTCACCAAAGATGACCTCGGTATACTTGTGTGCCTTCGACTGGTATTCACCCGAGAAATTAAGGTCTATATCCGGCTCCTTATCTCCCTTGAAACCAAGGAAGGTCTCAAACGGGATGTCAAATCCCTCCTTGTTTAAAGGCTCATTGCAGTTAGGGCACAGCTTATCGGGCATATCACAGCCCGCACGTCCGGCATAAGCCTTAACCTCATCCGAATCAAAATCGACATAATGGCATTTCGGACACAGATAATGAGGCGGAAGCGGATTTACTTCGGTTATTCCGGCCATCGTCGCTACGAACGATGAACCTACGGAACCCCTTGAGCCAACCAGATAACCGTCCTCCATGGATTTCCACACAAGCTTCTGCGCTATTATGTACATGACCGCAAAACCGTTGCTGATTATAGAATTAAGTTCCCGTTCGAGCCTCGCAGATACCTGCTCGGGGAGATCATCCCCGTACATCTCATGAGCCTTGCTGTAACAGATGTCGCGCAGTATCTGATCCGAATTCTCTATCACGGGGGGACATTTGTCGGGACGTACCGGCTCGATGTCATCGACCATGTCCGCTATAAGTTCCGTATTCGTCACAACGATCTCATATGCCTTGTCATAAGGAAGATAATCAAATTCCTTAAGCATCTCCTCCGTGGTACGAAGATACAGCGGTGCCTGATCATCGGCGTCCTTAAAGCCCTTGCCTGCCATTATTATCCGTCTGTATACCTCATCCTCGGGATCAAGGAAATGAACATCACAGGTAGCGACAACGGGCTTACCCAGTTTCTCGCCCAGTGCGATTATCTTCTTATTGATGTTTATAAGATCCTCCCATGAATTGACATTCTCATGGTGCGGATCTTCTATCATATACTCATTGTTCCCAAGCGGCTGTATCTCAAGATAATCATAAAAACTTGCGATATCCGATATTTCGGCCTCACTCTTCTCATCGACTATCGCGCGGTACAGTTCACCCGCTTCGCAGGCCGAACCTATGATAAGTCCCTCTCTGTACTGTTCGAGAAGGCTCTTTGGTATCCTCTGGTTCCTGTGGAAATACTTAAGGTGTGACAAGGACACGAGCCTGTACAGATTGATCCTTCCTATCTCATTCTTTGCAAGGATGATGACATGATAGGACATTGATTTTTTAATTATATCAACGGAATTCCTGCCGAATTCCCAGAGCGCATCAAGATCGTTTATCCCCTGTTCCTTAAGCCTCATATTGAGCTTTATGAAGATCTCGGCTGTACATTCGGCATCATCCACTGCCCTGTGATGATGCTCAAGGGATACATTCAATGCCTTTGCAACATTATCGAGCTTGAACTTTCCAAGTTCCGGAAGCAACGCCCTGGCCATAGCGACCGTATCAAGGAACGTGAAGTCCGTTTCTATGGCAAGGTCCTTAGCCTTTTGTTTTATAAAACTCACGTCAAACTTTGCATTGTGAGCTACAAGCGCACATCCTTCACAGAACTCAAGGAACTTCGGCAGGACCTCTGTTATGAACGGAGCATCCTCAACCATCTGATCCGTTATGGATGTAAGCTGTGTTATCCTGAAGGGTATCGGCTCTTTGGGATTGACAAAGGTTGAAAACCTCTCGGTTATCGCGCCGTTTATCACCTTCACCGCACCTATCTCGATTATGCTGTTTCTCTCCGGATTAAATCCGGTAGTCTCAATATCAAATACTACATATTTATCATCAAGGGACTGTCCGTGTCCGTTAACTACGATCCCCATGGAATCGTCGACCAGATACCCCTCAACTCCGTAAATAAGCTTAAAGTCGGGATATTTCTTCCTTATGCCCGGAAGAGCATGAAAAGCATCGGTAAATGCCTGCACCACACCGTGATCCGTGATCGCAAGTGCCTTATGGCCCCACTCTGCAGCCCGCTTCATCAAGGCACCGACATCACTGACGCCGTCCATATCGCTCATCTTGGTATGACAGTGAAGTTCGACGCGCTTTTCCTCTGCGGTATCCATCCTTACCGTTCCCGTCTTCTCTTCCGCCTTCTTAATACCGCTCACATATCCGAGCGACAGTTCACCATCGAACTTATCTATGGAAGCGACTGCCTTTATATATATGCAGCACCCCTCCGCAAGATATGCAAACAGTCTCTCCTTCTGCTCGAGCCTCGGAAACATCTTGACCGTTATCGTATCCGTCTGATCCGTGATGTCGAATATGACCATGAGCTTTCCGGTCTTGGTCTCCCTTGTCTCAAGACGGATCACCTTACCATAAACAGTAACTTCTCCGGTCATTCCTTCCAGATCGGCAATGCTTAACACCGCATCATCAAAATCCCTTCCGAATATCACATCCGGATTGTCGGATTCCTTGCGGTATCTTCTGCCTCCTGCATTTCTTCCCCTTACGTTTGAGCCGCTTCCTTCCGATGCTGCATTCTTCTCCTTATCATCGGAAGCAGCTGCAGCTGATCCTGCTGCGGCATCAGGTACGTCTCCCTCTTTTGCCGGCATATATCCGTCATCCGAAACTTCATTAACGGCCGGTGACTCAGCTTCGGGGATAATACCGCCCGAAGTGATCCTTAATATCTCTTCACTCATCCTTCGCTGCGCCGCAACTACAGCCCTGCTCTTCTCATGTTCCTTATATTCAACGAAAACAGATGCGTCTATCCCGCATCTTTCACCCAATATCTTGTCAAATATCCTTATGATATCTTCCGTATGCTCCCTGGCTACCACAGTATCGTCAAGAACAAGCTTAAGGACATTGTCCTCGGGGAATTCGAAATCGGCATGATACAGTGTCAGATAATCGAACTGATCGTAGTGCTTGAATTCCTCAAGTATACTGTCCCTGTATTCTTCGATCAGAGTACGCACATTATATCTGCCGGAGAGTTCGAAACTCTCCTGTATGGTCACCCTCAGCGCATCATTTGAGAACAGCTGCCTTGCTATCTCTCTTTCAAGCGCATAAATATGGTTCTTCTCTACCAGATGCGGTATCCTAAGATATATCCTCAGCCTGTCTCGCTTAACAGTACTCGATATCTTCAGGACCTCGGCATCCATAAATATCAGTTCGAGATCATTATTCAGTTGGAGTGTTGGAAATACTTCCCGAAAAACCTTGCTCATATCTTCTTATCTTCCTGTGACCCTGATCTCAGGCCTTGCCCCAGTTATCCAGTTCCGCCTTAAGCGCACCGAGGAGATCTTCTTCCGGTATCTTTCTTATTATCTCACCCTTTTTTATAAGAAGTCCCTCTCCGTTACCGCCGCATATGCCTATATCGGCTTCCCTTGCTTCACCGGGTCCGTTCACGACGCATCCCATACACGCGACCTTTATGTCAAGATCATAGCCGGCAACAAGCTTCTCCACTTCATTTGCCAGTGATATCAGGTCTATCCCGGTCCTTCCGCAGGTGGGACATGATACCACTTCTATTCCGCCTTTCCTTAATCCCAATGTCTTAAGTATCCTGCGGGCTGATATGATCTCCTCCACCGGATCTCCGGTAAGCGATACCCTTATCGTGTCTCCTATGCCCATATTAAGGATGATGCCCAGTCCTACCGCCGACTTGATATTTCCGGATCTTACCGTTCCGGATTCAGTTATCCCCACATGCAGCGGATAGACGCATTTTGGTGCGAGCAGTTCATGTGCCCTTACGCACATCATGACATCGGAAGACTTGATGCTCACCACTATATTGTCGTAATCGCACTCCTCTATCATCCTTACCTTGTCAAGTGCGCTTTCCACTATCCCTTCGGCAGTTACACCGCCGTATTTTTCAATAAGAGGCTTCTCTAAGGATCCCGAATTCACTCCTACCCTTATCGGAACATTTCTCTCCTTAGCTGCACGGACTACAGCCTCTACGTTCTCCCTGCCGCCTATATTGCCGGGATTTATCCTTATCTTATCCGCTCCGTTTTGTATCGCGGCAATGGCAAGAGAATGATCGAAATGGATGTCGGCCACTATAGGGATATGTATACGTTTCCTGATCTGCCCTATAGCCTCTGCCGCCCTGAGCGTCGGTACAGTCGAACGGATTATCTCACAACCCGCTTCCTCTAACTTAAGTATCTGACCGACCGTGGCATCTACATCCTCGGTCTTTGTATTTGTCATAGACTGGATCCTTACCGGATTGCCTCCTCCGATCTTAACTCCGCCTATATCAACAACTCTCGTATTGTCTCTGTAACTCATGGTACTTTCCTTCCGTTTTTCTTCTATCTATAGTACCATTTTTATGTTCAAATACAATACCTTGTGCTTTTATTGATACATATTACTTTTGCCGAACTGCCCGTACCTCGTTTTATCAGTTCTCCATAGCCCTGTCGGCTGTTCTTACCGAATACAGATAATAAACGACCACCGCCGCGGCAAGTACCGCAACCGTCATTATTATGAGAAATATCCTGAGTCCTTTATTGCTCCCGCTCTTTGTATTCTGTTTAAGCGTCCGTATCGTAGAGGCTCCCTTGACTACCGGAGCCGCATTTGCGCATTTTGCCTCTATTGTCTGTGTAAGTATGTTGTCCGCCATATCCGAGGCTTCTATCTCTATCGTATAATCACCGAAATCCGGGATCTTAAGTTCAACATCCCTCTGTTTTTCCTGCGTGACCATCTCTTCCCCGTTAAGCCTGACAGATGTAAAGAAATCATCTTCATCATAAAGACTTAGCAGGAGGATATCATCCTTGTTCACGCTCCCGTCATCCGCCATACCGTCGATCACGACTCTCGGCATTGTACCGTCCACTATGAATTCCACGGATTTCTCCGCCTGATTTCCCGCATCATCCACCGCGGATACCTTCAGGATATATCTCCCGTCTTCGCTTATCTCCTGGCTTTCATCGTAATTCATACTGTTTATATATGCCTTGTAGTCTACTCCTCCGTCGTCGCGGATGTATTCTCCGAAATTATCCGGCAGTTTAAAACTCTTAACATATTTTTTATTGAGATTCTCGATATAATCAATTTCCGGCTTGGTCATATCAAGTGTAAACCTCACTGTCTTTACAGCACTGTTTCCGGCGGCATCCCGGACCCTTACTTCAAGTTCATATTCTCCCTCTTCCTCTATGGTGAGTGAAAACTCCGATACTTCACTGTCCATTATCCATTCGGGCGACTGACATACTCCGTTGCCGGATGTTTTTCCCTTGTTCTTAAGCACACAGGAGACCTCTGCCGTTTCATAATTGTTTTCCTTTATCCTGAAACTTATGGTCGGCGGTGTATTGGTGACCGTGGCATCCTTTATACTGGCTCCTCCCGAGATATCTATGACAGGCACCGTCTTATCTATCGTGAACGATATACTGTCGTCACAGGTGTTGCCCGCCTGATCGGTCACGGATACCGTTATGTCATATTCACCGTCCGCTTTGAAATAGTACGTGTTCTTGCTGTAGCTCCCTTCCGTTCTGTACTGTGCGAGCCTTATATCATTTGTCCCGTTCCGCGAACTTACCGTACCGCTTACCTTAACCTTATATGCATCCGCAAAATTATCGTACGCACCGATCGTGAGTGCCGCATCTTCCCTTGTTATACCGCCCTGAGCCACTCCCGTAAGATCGATCCCCGGTGCCGTCATGTCAACCCTGAACATACACTTTACCGGAGCAGATGTATTCCCGGCGCCGTCCACAGCTTTGCATTCAACACTGTAATCCCCGTCCCTGTCTGCCAAAAACAGCACTTTCTCCTTAAGTTCAGCAAGTGTCCCTGCGGAACTCCCGATCACTTCTTCTGTCCCTTCATATGTCCTCTTTATCGTATAACCGACGCACACGGTATTGATATGCGCATCTTCTCCGGTTACGGATATGTTTACGGCTTTACCGTATGTTCCGCCGTTTTCCGCTCCGGTTAGATCTATCGACGGAGCAGTCTTGTCTATCTTAACCGTCTTCCTGATCACATTTACATTACCTGCCGCATCGGAAGCTTCTATAAGCAGCTCGTTTCCGTTATCATCGGCAGTTTCGGCACTTATCACAAATTCCTTTTCAAACCCCGTCAGGTTAGATCCGCTCTGATACGTTTCCTCCGCTATCTGTGTACCGGCGCATGATACTTTAAGTGTCGCAGGCTTTGATCCGGTGTCATTAACCTTTACCCTGCACTTTATATTTCCGTTTGTCCATGTATCGAACTCACCTTCACTATACAGGTCGATAGAGGGCTGCACCGAATCCAGCAGGACATAATACCGGGCCGATAACACTTCATGGACAGGCTCTGCGTCTATCAGTTTTTCAGCCGCTTTCCTGTTCTTCTCATACTCTGCCCTTTTTGCTTTTGCTGCCTTATTCTCGGAAACACTGTTCTCCGATACCTGCTCCGGTTCACTTTCTTCCGGCTTAAGCACATATTCCTGGAGTTTTCTGAATCTGATACAGTACGATCCGTCAGTGATCGCTCCCGGTATCAGTGTAAAAGCTCCTCCCGCTGTGTCCTTCCATTCCTCAGGTTCTGAACCTTTCCCTGTGCTTAACGAATACTGACACAGGACCTTACAGTCGATCTGTGCATCAGCACCCGCATTTTTTTCATTCTCATTTAACCTGTACTTAAACAGATCCTGTTCAACACCGGTATCCATCTGATAATTAAGCCGGACATTGGTACTTATTATTTCCTTATCACCGGGAGTCACCTTGACTCCGTCATTTCGCGAAATATCCACATCCAGTATCCTGTCCGCCGTCACCGTATCCTTCCCGGCCGCGTATACACATAACTGTCCAAAGCACGATCCCCATATCAATAACCAGATAACTCCCGCATAAACTTTTACAAAAAACGATCTCATTCTATATTGCTCCTTACTTTGATCATAAACTGTCGGATACACGCTTCTTTACTGCTTATCTGCGTGCGTCCTCAACACTTCAAGCCTGCTCTTTATATCATCTGCCGCTCCGGCCTGCCCCGGATCCATAAGCCTTACCGCCTGCTCGCCGTAACTTATGGCTTTCGTACGGTCTCCCGCATCCTCATACAGGATACACAGACGCCTTAAGTACTCTGCTTCATATCCCGGTCCATCATCGGTATACAGTCCCTCCCGTACCGCATACCTTAGATCATGCAATCCGTCTTCAAGCACCCCTATCTCCTGCTTCGGATCATAGCCTTCAACACTTATGAGAGCATCATACAGATTGGCTATCATAAGATAATTCTCATATCTGACCCCGTCATAACCGAGTCCCTTATTATATCTGTTAAACTCTTCAAGACACCTTACGTAATCCTCCCTGTCATTTTCAAACGTCATCTGCAGCCTGCACAGCTGCTTATAGTAAGCCGACTCGGGATATACTTCGGTATCAAGCATTTCAAAATATCTCAATGCTTCTCTGTAATTGCGCCTTACAAGAAAATAATTCTTCGCGACTTCATACGTAAACCGCATACAGCTGTCATCGTCAAGACACCCGGATTCTATATAACCGCAGATGATGCGTATCCCCTCTTCCGTATACTCACCGTCTACTATATGCTCATTAGCCTCTGCGATCATCCTTTCCGCCGCGTTATCTATAGGTTCGGCCAACACATATCTGACAGCCGCAATACCAAATATCCCTATCGCTGTCACAGCTGCAGCCGCGGCAAGAGAGAGCCTTATCCGTGCCGCTTTTTTCCCGCCGCCCTTAAGCATCCTTATCGCATCTGCCAGTTCACCCATACCGGGATAACGCTCGTCCTTGTCTTCGCTTATACAGTTAAGGATGATCGTTCTGATCCTGCCCGGTATCCCCCTCTCTTCCCTTACGAGCTTCTCCTGCTCCTTAAGATCAGGTACAGGCGGTCTGCCTGTTATCATCGCATACATCAGCATCCCAAATGCGAAAACATCCGTGCGTTCATCCAGCAGTTCCCCACGGTTGTAATACTGTTCCGGAGCCGCATATCCCGGTGTTCCGTACAGGGAACCCCTTTCCGCTATCCTCCCGGCTATACCGAAATCGATAAGCCTTAAGCTTCCGTCAGCCTTGAGCATGATGTTTTCAAGTTTCAGATCCAGATACAGTATTGACGGCTTACGGTCATGAAGATACTTAATGGCAGCTGCTATATCCATCCACCACTCTATAAGCATCTTCCTGCTTACCTTGTTTGTACAAAGCGCCCGGTCAAGAGTCGTGCCCTCTATATAGTCGCTGACAATGTAATATCCTTCCTCATCCTGCCATGCATCTACTATCCGCGGGAACATCTCATGATCGAGCATGATCATCATATTTATCTCATTCTGCGCCAGCCAGACCGTATCATCATCGCATGGAAGAAACTTTACCGCCCATTTCTTGCCTATGGAAACATCTTCCGCAAGAAAAACAGACGAAGTCCCTCCTCTGCCTATCTGTCTTAATATACGATAACGACCGCGCAGGATAAGACCCGAAGATAACATACAATCACCCCGATCCTGCTGTACTTATGAAAAAATTAAATGGAATTATGACGGATTCCGCCCGATATGTTGATTTATGTGGTTATATAGTAACCGATTGCTCAAAGAATTGTCAACATCTTTTTTATGAACAACCCGAAACAACTACTTGATTATCTTAAAACTTTTTGTCACACTGCCGCTGTATCTGCCGTTCTTGACGGAAATGAACTTAACAGTCCCTTTCCCCGGCTTAATATTCTTACCGTAAGTGACCGTATAATCCTTGCCCGCGGTCAGGGTCTCTCCATAAGAATTCACCACGCTGACTTGCGGACGGATCTGGCTGCCTGTATATTTGCAGTCTGTAAGCCCGCTGTATTTCATGGTCTTTGCATTGAGCTTCTCGCGGACAAGCGAATACTTTGCACTGCGGCTGCCGTAGAAATTCTTTCCTCCCTTGACCGTAACCGTGACTATGGCTTTCCTGGATATACTCGTATTATCAGTGTACTTAAGCGTATAATCATCTGCACTCAGAACATATTTTCCGGCTTTTACAGTAAGCGATGACGGGAATACCTGCACGCCCTCTCCGCGATAATATCCGTTCTTAGCGGAAACCGAACTTATGGCAACGGGAAGTATCTTAAAGTAATATTTCCCGTCATAACCTCCCGCAAGCATGTAGTTCGCCGACGGTTTTATCGTTATGGCCGCTCCCTTTATAACATTACCCTTCTTGTCGTAACTTACATTCCTGTTATTGCTGTATGTGCATGTATAATCTCTTCCCAGCTTAAGTCCCTTTATGTTGAGCTTTGGAGTAAGATCCTTGCCCGCATATTTCTGGTCCTTGATCGCCGTTATCATTCCGGGTGCTATAACAGCCGGAGTTATCTTAAATGTGGTTGATATAACTCCGGTATAAAGTCCCTTTCCGGTTGCGGTAACGGTTGCGGTACCGACATTAACATTATTCGTATACTTAAGCGTATAATTTTTGGCTGCCACCACATTTCCGTTCTCATCCGATATCCTGACAGCCGGTTTTAAAGCCTTCCTTTTGTATGCAACCGCAGCACTGTCGGCCATGGCGATGCTCAACTGCTCCATCCCGACGCATACGTTTACTTTTTTGATCGTAAAGCTTCCGGTAAAATTCCCCTTCAGTTTTCCTATAACAGTGTAGGTCTTGGTAGCCTCGAACTTATCTACCTTTTTCATTTCAATGCCTTCGAATATCTCGAATTCATAACAAGACGGGCTTAAGATATTATTACCCTGTTTGACCGTCGCTTCATTTGTACCTGCTTTACCTACAACCTTGATCCCGGACAGTTTCTTCGGAAGAATGGTGAACTTCTGATCCTTGACTCCCGAATAGTTTCCAATTCCCTTGATCCTTACTATCGCTTTATCCGATGCGTTTATATTGTTCAGATATTCAACGGTATAATCCTTGTTCTTCTTAAGCTTCTTTCCCGCCAGTGTAACGGTCACGGCAGGTGTCAGGGGTTTACCCGAATAGGTGGGTGATTTGAGTGCAACAACCGCCTGGGCCATCGTCACGGAACTTGCGTTTATCTTAAAGTTCACTTCTGCCTGACCTGTAAAACTGTTCCTTCCGGTCACGATGACCGTAGCCATACCGAAATTAATGTTGTTCCTGTATGAAACAACATAATTGCCTGCAACAGACAGACCCTGCCCCGCATTGACATAAACATCAGGTCTTATCGGAGATCCCGTATAATCCGCTTCATTGAACTCAAGCGCGACATACTGCTTAAGAAGCGGAGCCTTTGCTATATTGAATTCAAAATCCCTGCTTCCTTCATAATCATTCCTTCCCCTTACCGTAAGCGTATACTTACCTGCTTCAAGGGGTGTCCTGTCAAATGAATAACTGTAATGCACATCCCTTAATACTTTTCCGTCATCCATAACAAGAAGAGCCTTACAGAGTTCTTCCGTCCTGTCACCGCCGTTATAGGTAAGCTGAGGGAGATTCACCGAGAAATTCGTAAGTTTCTTTTTCTCGGGCCCTCTGTCGTTTGAATATGCCTTTATCCTGAGCGTATTCAGATCCCGGCTCTGGGTTCTCACCCAGCCGTCATTCTCATTGCGGCAAAAGGTCCTGTCATCAGTCCTGTATGTCTCAAACTTACATCCGGTCCCGGCATTATATGTACTGTCAACGAAAAACGATGTGAATCCGCCGTTCCCGGTCCTTGACCTTACGACAACCGAGAACATGGATCCTTCTTCCACATCGGCAAAAGTATCAAGCTGTATGGTATAGAATCCCGGATATGTCGTTGTTCCTGTTTCCTGTGAACTTAAAATCCCGCTTTCGGGATTACCCGGATCCGTAACATTGGTATAAACCGATACGGTATATTCATTATCCGGTGAAGCAAAACCGATACCGACAGCCTCTATCTGCTGTCTGCCGCTTGCCTGATATATGGCAGCTGCATACGGATATACCTTCTTATCCGTGTAGCATGAACCGTCATACTGGTAATTATGTCTGTACAGATCTGCCGGTTCAAAATCAAAGGCATATGCCCTCTTGCCCGCGGCCTTAAGAGATGCATCCTCATACGATATCCAGACAAACCCCTTGTCTCCGTAACCGGTACCTCTGCTGTTCTTAACAAGCCATGCACCGTTTGACGCCGGAAGTTTCGGACTTATGCCATTCTTTGCGTTATAAGCGTTTGAATATGTATTCTTAAAATTGTTCCTGTCAAAATCATCATCCCATCCGACCACTGCAACTTCCTGGTTCGAACTGCTCTGTGCATCATTATAATAGACAGCCGGACCGCTGTAAGATCTGTTCAGTGTCTTTTTATTGCGGTCGCTTCCGTACATATCATTGTCATAATATGCAAAACCGATCGTCCCGTACTTCATTATGGCCTTTTTAACATCCTGTCTGTTCTTAAGGTCTATCCATAACGCATTCTGCAGATGCTGCGCATCACCGTCATATGCCAGTCCGTTCCTTACGTTTATATCTTTGGTGGCCTGAGTCCTTGCAACGGTAGGATATGAAAGACTGGGATCGTATGCCTCGTCTGCAGGTCCTGTCCAGCGTGCAAGAGCAAATGTAGTAAAATCCGCATTTCCTCCCATCATTGCAGGCTTAACATTTTCTTCGGGATATACAAAGTCCTTCCTTATATTTCCGTCACCCCATAATCTGTCAATATCCTCGTTGAAATATCCGTTAAAGAAATACTTTATGAGCTGAGTCTCTGACATGTTCATCTCATATCCCGGATGCTGCCTCATATAAGCGCTCTCTGCCGCCGCGATCGCCATGAAGGCCCATCCCGTCGCCCATGCGCCCTGATCCTTTACAGACGATACATACAGATTATCCTCCAGTGTATACTTTGAAGGCACAACTGTCGTATCCGAAGCTCCGTCGGCACTTAAGCCTTCACTCTCCGGCATATCAACCGTAAAATCATTATCAATATATCCGGGGATACTCTCCTCTTCTTCCCGGAAAACCTCATTCTGCGAAACCGTATCTTCCGGTACACTGTCAGATGATACGATATCTGCAGAGGTCATTTCATCGTTTACCGCCTCTTCAAACAGGCTCTCGTAAATTTTAGTCTCACCTTCATCCGATAAGTTCTCCGTCAGGACCTCTTCCCGTACTTCCTCAGTGATCCCATCCGCAAAACCTTCCGCACTAAGATCATCCTCCCGGTCCTCAGCGATAGTCTCTCCTTCAACCACGGTATAGTCTTCATATATGTCCAATGCATATACGCCTGTATCACAAACAGACAGTACCATTAGCACTGCCAAAACTGTAGCCGTTATTTTTCTTGATATTCGCACTTTCATTGTCACCCCGGAATTCAAATGTATATTTAGAGCCTATTTTATAATATTATCGGCATATACCGAAAAAAATTAACGGGATCCCGCAAAATCGGACAACTTCATCAGCTGCCCGCATCAGCAGGACCCCGTATAACAATGATCTTATATTCTGTTTAAGACTTCCGCCTCAAAGACCGGTATTTATCAGCAAACACCCTGTGCGATCATAGCCTCTACAACCTTCTTGAATCCGGCAATGTTGGCACCTGCCACATAGTTGCCTTCCATACCGTATTCCTTGGCTGCGTCATCGATGTTATGATAGATGCCGACCATGATATTCTTAAGCTTGCTGTCAACCTCCTCAAAACTCCATGAAAGTCTCTCCGAGTTCTGGCTCATCTCAAGAGCAGATGTTGCAACACCGCCTGCATTTGCAGCCTTACCGCCTACAAAAGGAACATTGTTCTTCTGGAAGTACTGTGTAGCTTCGATCGTGGTAGGCATGTTTGCACCCTCTGCAACATACTGAACACCGTTTGCCACAAGCATCTTTGCGTCTTCTATATCAAGCTCGTTCTGGGTTGCACAAGGAAGAGCTATATCTACCTTGTACTGCCATACACCGTGCTCTCCGTTCTTCTTCTCATGATATTCGGCTGACTTTCTGGCTGCAGCGTACTCTGTAAGACGTGCACGCTTAACTTCCTTAACTTCCTTAAGGAGCGCTACGTCGATACCCTCGGGATCATAGATCCAGCCGGTAGAATCCGAAACCGTAACAACCTTTGCACCAAGCTGGGTAGCCTTCTGACATGCATATATCGCAACATTACCCGAACCGGAAACAGCAACTGTCTTACCTTCCATCTTATCGCCATGGCACTTTACCATCTCCTCTGTAAGATAGAGAAGACCGTATCCCGTAGCCTCCGTACGTGCAAGTGAACCGCCGTATGTAAGTCCCTTGCCGGTAAGAACGCCCTCGTAAAGACCCTTGATCCTCTTGTACTGACCGAACATGAAGCCTATCTCACGCGCACCCGTTCCGATATCACCTGCAGGAACATCCTCGTCTGCACCGATATATTTTGAAAGTTCCGTCATGAAGCTCTGGCAGAACTTCATTATCTCGTTATCCGATTTTCCCTTGGGATCAAAATCGGAACCGCCCTTGCCGCCGCCGATGGGAAGTGTTGTAAGAGAGTTCTTGAATATCTGTTCAAAGCCAAGGAACTTTATTATTCCAAGGTTTACCGAAGGATGAAGCCTGAGACCACCCTTATAAGGACCTATAGCATTATTGAACTGTACACGGAAACCGCGATTTACCTGAACCTTGCCGTTATCATCAACCCAGGGAACCCTGAACATTATCTGACGGTCGGGCTCGGTTATCCTCTCAAGTATAGCGAGGTCACGATACTTCTGCTCGTCCTTCTCGATAACCGGACGGAGTGAATCCAAAACCTCGGTAACCGCCTGTATGAACTCCGGCTGATCCGCATCCCTCTTTTTGATCTTCTCAAGCACTTCATCAACGTATGACATTTATGTATCCTCCTTAATATAAAAAAAATTAACGCCAAAGAAGCGTAGCACTACGCTTCTCTGACGCCTTTGTCCGAAAGAGATTATATAACCGTTACAGAGATAATGCAAGTACTTTATTCAACAAAATCTGCCTTAACGTAGGCTTCTTTGCCATTATACTTTATCTTGCACCATCCGTTTGTCTTCTCTATTAGATCGAACTTGTCCCCGCGATATGCAACACCAAGCTTCTTGGCTGTTTCACTGGCGCCTTCACGGACGTTTACGTTTTCTTTTACGGTTATCTGTCCGCCCGAACCTGAAGATCCGCTGTCTGAACTTTCATCCCCGGAGGCCGATCCGTCGTCAACAACTTCCAGATAATCCGACTTGATATATGCTTCCGTGCCGTTATAATCGATCTTGCTCCAACCGTTCTCCATCTCCTCGTAACGCTTGTAGGTATCCCCTATCTGAGCCTTTCCGAGCGAATCCGATTCGGTGCTGGCCGAAGATCTTATATTAACAACATCAGTAGCCTTAACGGTCACTGCATTCGCGTCTCTCTCCTGCTGCTGTGCCTGGGCTTCCTTATCAGCTTCTTCCTGCTGCTGTGCCTGCTGCTGTTCGGTAAGCTTTGCCTTGACCGCGGTATTAACGTCAGACTCTATCTGTTTGAGCATTGCCGCAAGCTGAGGGTCGCTCTCTATGGCCTCATTGTATTTGGCGCTTATCTCACTTGTAAGCTCCTCTACATCCGGCTGTGATGACATTTCAAGGAAATATGCCTGTTCATCATCCGACAGCTCAGACTTGTTTATATACAGCGAGCCCGATTCGTTCGTGCAGACATATGTGGATTCAAGTGAAGGAGCCGGTGTGGAAACACCGGAGAACGTTATATCAAATGTAACTATAACAACATAGGAATCCGGCTTGTAACCCTTCTTGGTATATACATTAAAATCCGAAAACGACTGATAATACTTGGCCATTTCCTCTATCCTGTATCTCTCCTGGTCAGGCAGTGTATCGCACAGCGAGGCAGCCGTATCCGCATCACCGTTCATGACCGCCGAATAATAACTCTCCATAAGATTCGTTACATTCGGATAAGCATTCAGTTCGTATTTATCCTTCGGAACCTCTACACTGCTGGTAGGAAAAGCCGAAGCGTCAACCCCGTCTTCACTGTCCCCTCCCTTATGAGTTGCCAGGAAAATTATAAGACCGATAACAAGTACCAAAAATCTTATTCAGCTTCATTATCACGTATCCCCTTTACTTCCCGATATATCAACATATAAACTCAATAGATTCAGGTTAACCGCCGGCATAAGGACTCCGTCACTCGCTTCGCTCATGACACCTCATGCCCAAAAATGCACTCGAGAGGATTCGAACCCCCGACACACGGTACCGGAAACCGTTGCTCTATCCCCTGAGCTACGAGTGCTGAACACAAAATTTCATACTGAAATATCATAACACAGGGGATAAAAAATATCAATAGAGCCTGTTATGATGCCTTTTTCACCTTAACGGCAGGTTCCGAAAAACCAAGGTTTCTGTCAAAATAATACACATGGTCCGAAAGTATATCCACGCGTTCAAGCTGTGTTTCGTTTATCTCCCTTATCATCTCGTTGAACATCTCCTCAGACGCCCCTTCTTCATAAGGCACGATTATAACTTCACTGATGCTGCTCGGGATAATGTAAATATCTCTGCCGATCTTATCGCAGAATTCCCTGAGCCTGTCTTCATATATCATCGATATTGCCCCGTTGCTGCTGCCGGTAGTCATCACATACATCGGACAGTTCCTTATCTCATCTTCCGATGCTTCGGCAAGTCCGGGATTAAGCGTCTTTAACATATCAAACATACACGTGATCTGCGGGTCCTCTTCCCTTAACGTATTACCGATACTGTCCTCAAGGACCTCATCCCCGGTGACACCCCACAGTTTAAGATTAACATTTGTAACAACAAAGGATGCTTCACCTGCGATCCTGCGGTTTAACTCACATTCCCTTATCATGCAATACGGTACGATCGCCAGATCCAGAAACCTCCTGTGCGGTATCTCTTCAAGCCGCCCGGCATTTGCCTCATAATTTATCAGCCTGCAGCGGAGCCTGTCCTTTACTGCCCCATAATCCTTAAGATGCTCAAGCGATAAAGTATTTCCGACTCTGCGGCTCTCATATATACCGCACATACGGTCAATAAGTTCCTCCGTCAGACCTTCTTCCCCGGCCTCCTCATAGAACGGCTCAAGATACATCGTGGGATATACCCTTTCATCTTCGCCGCACACCGTTATACCGGTGTATATGACTCCGTTATTCTTAGTCACACGCTTAAGCTCTACCCTGTCATCGGGATATCTTAACTCCATGGCTGTACGTACTTCATCTGCAAAATTCTCAAATCCTATAATATCTGTCATAAATCTTCTCTCCTTGTGATATGAATTGACAGATATCAGCAGGCGGGGACCTTACAGATAAAAAAAGCTCCTCCCTGTCAGGGAGGAGCCTGTATCATCTAAGTTATACTCTGGACAGATATTCGCCTGTTCTTGTATCGATCTTGATCTTGTCACCAAGTTCTACAAACAGAGGTACATAAACCGTTGCTCCGGTCTCAACCACTGCAGGCTTGGTAGCGCCTGTTGCGGTATCACCCTTGAAGCCGGGTTCCGTCTCGGTTATCTCAAGTTCAACGAACAGAGGCGGCTCAACGGAAAATACATTGCCGTTGTGAGAACAGATCTTAACCATCTCGTTCTCCTTAACAAACTTAAGGGCATCTCCTACCGTTTCACCGTTAAGAGCTATCTGCTCATATGATTCTACGTCCATAAAGTTATACAGGTCACCGTCGGAATAAAGATACTGCATATCCTTCCTGTCGATACGCGCCTGCGGAAACTTCTCGGTGGGCCTGAAAGACTTCTCTACAACTCCACCGCTTATGATATTCTTTAACTTAGTTCTAACGAATGCTGCTCCCTTGCCGGGCTTTACATGCTGGAATTCTATTATCTGAAAGATCCCATTATCCATCTCAACAGTTAAGCCATTCCTGAAATCGCCTGCTGATATCATAAACTAACCTCCTTAGAGTTCACTGTAATAATTCCTCAAACAGTTTATACTATAGTCTGTGATATTTCAAGAACTTTTTGATTTATTTACGGACATGATGATCTTATCCACGGTTTCTCCGGCATCCAGCTCATCCGTATCTATGATGATATCCGCGCATTCTTCATATATCGGGCCGCGAAAGGCAAGCATATCACGTATTTTTAAAAGCCTGTCTTCCGAAGCAAGGAGCGGCCTGTTTGAGTCGTTTCCCACGCGTGCGTTAAGGCACTCCGGCTTTGCCTTAAGATACACAACCGTTCCGACTTCCTTAAGAAGCGGCCTGTTGTTCTTATCCACCGGGAGACCGCCTCCCGTTGAAAGTACTGTATCCGTAAGTTCACCGTCAGAAGCAAGCTTTTTCATAAGATCCGTCTCAAGCCTTCGAAAATATGCTTCCCCTTCATCCCTGAAGATATCGGGGATACTCCTGCCCTCGTTCTTCACTATCAGTTCATCCGTATCCTCAAAATCCATATCAAGACGTTCTGCGAGCATCCTTCCGACAGTAGTCTTACCGGATCCCATATAGCCTATAAGACATATATTTTTATCCAATGGTCCCTCCTTAAGTTCTTCGCATCAAACGGACTGCTCAAGCATTTCCCTTACCTTACGGATCACTTCTTCAGGCAGCTTTATATCATTCCATATCTCGTAAGCACAGACAGCCTGGTAAACAAGCATTTTAAGCCCGTTATAAGCTCTTCCGCCCGTTTCCTTTACATATTTCATGAACAGCGTTTCGGCAGGCCTGTATATAAGGTCTATCCCGGCCGATACCCTGGCGTAGAATCCCCTGTCTGCGATCACGCACTCGTTTTCATTCGGAGAAAGCCCAACGTTCGTACATTGAAAAACTATGATATCTTCACGGTCGTATGAACCTGTATCATCCGTCGTAAGCACATTTACAACAGGTGACGTTCCTTTGGCCAATTTTCCCGAATATGCCTTTATATCCGCCTCAATGGCCTGTGCCTTTGACTTTGTCCTGTTAACAATGGTTATCGATGCCGGTGACTTTGAGGCACACAGAAAGGCCACCGCCCTTGCGGCTCCTCCGGCACCGAGGATGACCGTATCCTTCCCCTTAAGGTCGATATCCTCATCCTCAAGCTCTCTGTCAAGCCCTAATATGTCGGTGTTGTAACCGTAATATCCGTCTTTCGTATATTTCAGGGTGTTTACCGCTCCTATCTCCTTTGCGAGCGGATCGAGACCGCACAGTTCCCCGATAATGTCCGTCTTATACGGGACTGTGACATTTATCCCCTTTACACCGAGTGAAAACAGGCCCTTTGTCATGGCCGTTATATCGTCATTAGCTCTGAAAGGGACATATACCGCATTAATTCCCATCTCTTCGGATATGGTATTATGAATGACCGGAGATAACGTATGTCCTATCGGATTTCCTATTATGCCGTAAACTGCTGTCTGTCCGTCGATATTCCTCATGTCCTCTTCTCCGTCATCTGTGTTTTTTCCTGTAAGCGCGCATGACTATACGTTCAAGCACCCTCTTTAATACTATCTGTATCTCTTCTTTTTTGTCTATCTGTTCCACCAGTATGTTCCTTATACCGCTCCTCTTGGCTCCGTATACATCCGTGAACAGCTGATCGCCTATAAATATGGTTGTTTCCCTGTCGGTCTTAAGCTTCTCCATCGCGCGCAGATAGCCCCTGCGTCCCGGCTTCCCTGCCTTGTGTATATACAGGGCTCCCACATCATCGGCAAACCCCTTGACACGCGGTTCCTTATTATTTGACAAAAGCAGGCAGGAAAAACCTATTTCGGAAAGCCTTCCGAACAGTCTGATCGCACGTTCATCCGCCGGCGCATCATGAGGTACCAGCGTATTATCGATATCATAGATTATGCCCCGATATCCCTGTTCATAAAGGCTCTCATAATCTATATCATATGCGGAACCGATACACTCATCCGGGAAAAAAGCCTCAAACATATCATCCATCCTCATACGGGTTTACTGTTTTCATTTTCTCAGGCGCTTATCACCGATGCCAGAAGCTGTTTGGTATAGGGATGTTTAGGGTCATGATATATCTCATCATCGGTACCCTGTTCCACTATCTCTCCCGACTTCATGACCATGACTCTGCTGCATACGGAATAAACCACTTTAAGATCATGTGAGATAAACAAAATGGCGATCCCAAGTTCCCTGTTCAGCTTAAGGAGCAGCTTAAGTATCTGATCCTGCACCGTGACATCAAGTGCCGAAACCGGTTCATCCGCTATGATCAGCCTGGGCTCTGTCATAAGCGCAAGCGCTATGCATATCCTCTGGCGCTGTCCTCCCGAGAGTTCATTCGGTCTTCTTGTAAGATAACTGTCATCAAGACCTACCAGGTGTATCATCTCAGAGACTTTTTTATTGCGGTCGGGATCCTTTAGTTCTCCCCTTATCCTAAGTGGTTCTTCCAGTATCCACCCGACAGTCTTTGCGGGATTGAGCGAACCGTACGGATCCTGGAACACCATCTGGGCTCCCGTACTGGCATGCTCTATCCTGCCGTCGTGATCCTTCACGATCCCGAGAATGCATTTTGCAAGCGTCGACTTTCCGCAGCCGCTCTCTCCTACAAGGCCTACTATCTCACCGCTCCTTATCTCAAACGATACATTCTTAAGTATCTGTTTTCTTGCTCCGTTTCCGGTAAAGATCCCTGCCTTATCCCTGTAATATGCATTAAGGCCGGATACCTTAAGGATCACATCCGTATCTTCTTTTTTTCCTTCAAAAGACTCGTTCATATATGTCTGTCTCCAAACTGCGGCCGATTCAGGGCTTAAGCTTCTCCATCCTGGGAATAGCGCTTATAAGCCTTTTGGTGTATTCCTCTTTCGGATGGTCAAAAACCTCATTAACGTCTCCGGACTCAACAACCCTTCCGTGATACATCACAAGTACACGGCTGCACAGCATACGGACCACGCTTAAGTCATGGGATATAAACAGTATCGCCGTGCCTGTCTTCTCATTTATCCTCTTTAAGAGCTTTATTATCTGTGCCTGAACGGTAACATCGAGAGCCGTCGTCGGTTCATCAGCTATGAGGATCTTGGGCTCGCATATGAGGGCCGCAGCTATCATCACTCTCTGCCTCATTCCTCCCGACAGTTCGTGGGGGTACTTGTCATATACGTCTTCGGGATCCGGAAGCTCGACTTTTTCAAGCATTTTGAGCACTCTGGTACGGATCTCATCATCCGTAAGAGCCGTATGTATCCTCAGGCTCTCTCCGACCTGCCAGCCTATCTTTTTGACCGGATTAAGGCTCGTCATCGGTTCCTGGAATACCATGCTTATATCATTGCCCTGATATTTCCTTAAAGTCTCACGGCTGCATGTGAGCAGATCCACGCCGTCAAACAGTATCTGTCCCCGTTTTTTCATATGCTTACGCGACAGAAGACCCGCTATGGCAAGCGCAGACATTGACTTCCCGGAGCCCGACTCGCCTACGATCCCCACTATCTCACCTTCATCAAGATGCAGATCAAAATCATAGACAACCGTCTCCGGCGTTATATGGTCATGAAATTCAATGTTAAGATCTATAACATCAAGCATTATTCTCAAGTCCCTCACTGAGCATGGAAAAACCGAGTATCAACAGTACCATGGCTATACCCGTACATATCGCATAGCCCGGTCTTACGAACAGATATGACTGTGCCTCCGAAAGCATGAGCCCAAGGCTCGGATCAGGCGGCTGGACACCGATACCGAGAAAACTCATCCCCGCTTCCGCAAGCACCGCATTATTAAAGCCTATCGCTATGGTTGAAAGCATTACCTGAAATGCGTTTGGCAGGATGTGCACGAACATTATCCTCATATCCCCCGCCCCCATCAGCTTGGCACTCTGCACATAATCAAGATTCCTGCATCTTAAAAACTCTCCTCTTATTATCCTTGCATATCCCGGAGCAAAGAGTATTCCAAGAGCAGTCATGACATTATACTTTCCGGGCCCCATAACGCTTATGAACACAAGGGCGAGCAAAAGTGCCGGAAAAGCAAGGACCGCATCATTAAACCTCATAAGTATCTCGTCAACGCGCCCTCCGTAATATCCGGTAAGCGCACCTACCACGGTACCTAATACTATCCCGATGAACACGGTTCCCACCGCAACCGTCATGGTAGTACCGATACCCGCAAGTATCCTGCTGAAGATATCCCTTCCGAAATTATCGCATCCCATGACATGCGCCATGGATATGCCGGCAAGCTTGGACGATACATCCATTTCATTGGGATCGTACGGGGTGAACTTAAGCCCTATGACCGCAAGGATGAGCATGAGTCCGGATATCAGCATACCTGTATACAATTTAAAATTTTCCCTTATCTTCCTGTTCATTATCTGCTGATCCTCGGATCTATCATCTTGTACAGTACATCCACAATGAAATTATTCAAAATGACGATGCAGGCTATGATCGTTATTATCGCCTGGACAACCGGGTAATCACGGTTCGAGATGGACGTGATGAGCAGCCTCCCGATACCGGGTATCGAGAATACCTGCTCAACTATAAGCGAACCCGCAACAATATCCGCAAGTGTCATCCCGAGAAAGGTTATCACGGGAATCATCGCATTCTTGAGAACATGCTTGTACAGCACCTCACTCGTGGAATTCCCTCTGCTGTATGCCGTCCTTACGTAATCAAGCCTGCTCTCCTTAAGAAGTGAACTCTTAAGAAGCTTGTTTGTCATCGCCGCCTTGGGAATGGCTATTGCAAGGGATGGCAATATAAGATATGAAATAAACCCCGCAAAGCTGTCCCTGTAACTTACATATCCTCCGGGGGTAAACCATCTTAAGATGATACCGAACAGATAAGTGAGCAGCATTCCGATAAAGAACGGCGGGACCGACATCATTATCTGGTTCAGCACATCCAGAACCTTCGAATACCACTTATCTTCATGCTTCGCCGTATGTATCCCGAGCGGTATCGCGATCGCGATCACAAACAGAAACGAGATCAGAGTAAGAGCCACCGTTATCGGTATCTTACTCTTAAGCATGTCACTCACGGAACTTCCGTAGGAGTAAGATTTTCCCATATCTCCGAAAAAGAAGTCCTTAAGCCATTCAAGATATCTTATTATAAGGGGACGGTTAAGTCCCATCTGCTCTCTTAATCTCTCCACCTTCTCGGGTGTTGCCTTGATACCCAGCATATTTACCGCCGGATCTCCCGGGATCACCCTGAAAGCGAAGAAGACAAGCAGCGTGACAATCAGAACCGTCACCAGCATGGTGATCAGCTTCTTTCCGATATATCTCATGCCTGTCCTCCGTATTTGTTATATTAAAACCGATCTGTACTTTACTGTTCCTTAAAATACAGCTTCGCTATATCCTGCACATAAAGCGGATAGAAAACATATCCGTCAAGTTTCCCTGCAAGCGGAACGAACTCAGCCATATCCTGTATATAAACATTGGCTGCGTCCTCGGCAAGCAATGTCTCCATCTTCTTGTACAGTTCAGTCCTCTTATCGTCATCGATCGTGACCTGAGCTTCTTCGAACAGTTTATCATATTCAGGATTGGAATAATTGGTAAAATTATCCTCTGCCTTTGAATAAAATCTTCCCAGCATTGCATTTGCGGTAAGCTGTGATGCATCGACTCCTATCACGGTCGACTCGTACTGCCGGTTGGCATAAACATCGCTCAGCCAGGTGTTCCACTCAACCTGCTGGATGGTCGCATTAACTCCTATCCTCTTGAACTGCTCCACGAGAACCTGTGCCGTATCAACATGAGGCTGGTAATTCGAAGGAACGGTTATGGTCATATCGAAACCGTCGGGATATCCCGCTTCCTTCAGAAGTTCCCTGGCCTTTGACAGATCCGGAGTGTATGTATCGGTAAGTTCCGGCATGAAATACTTGCCAAATGCCGGGAACATCGAAGATCCGAGCGGTGAACCCTTGCCGTCAAAAGCAATGTCTATTATCTCCTGCTTATCCGCCGCATAGCACAGTGCCTGCCTTACCCTTATATCATCAAAAGGCGCAACATTATGATTAAGATACAGAGCCTGAACCAGGTTCATACTTCCTTCATATACCGTAAACGTATTTGACAGCTGGCTTGTCTGTGACGCAGATATGCGCGCGCACATATCGATGGTACCGCCCTTTAAGGCAAGTATCATCGCATCATTATTGGCCTCTATCCTGAACTCAACATTGGCTATATGGGCCGGCTCTCCCCAGTAATCGTCAAACCTGGTCATGATGATATTTTCCTGAGGCGAACGTGATACGTATTTGTACGGGCCCGTTCCCACCGGCATGGTATCGGGATTTGCATTATCCGCAGGGATAACAGCCGCTCCTACCGAAGCGATATACGCCGGGAAATCAACATCCCTCTCATTAAGGACTATCTCAACAGTATCCTTATCCGTGATGTTGACCTCTTTGATGTTTGAAAATGCCGCTATGAGGGATTCCTCTCCCGTCATACCGGCACTCTTTTCTATGCTGTATTTAACATCCTCTGCCGTTACGCGGTTCCCGTTATGAAACTTTACACCATCCCGAAGCTTAAACGTATAAACAAGTCCGTCTTCGGAAGCGGTATAGCTCTCAGCAACAGCAGGAATGAGCTCTCCATTCTCATCGGGCTTCAACAAGCCCTCGAATACGTTGAACAACACCTCTCTGGTTCCTGCCGCAACTGCTTTGTGTGGGTCAAGACTGTCTTCAAGATCCTGAGGTATCCCAACGACTATCTTCGAAGAATCACCTGCCTTTCTGCCTGCGCATCCGCTCAGTGCAATAGTCAGTGTCAGTAACACTGCAAGAATAGAAACTACCCTTTTTCTCATCGTGTTATCTCCTCTTCATTAATATTTAGTTGTATATAAAATTTAATTAAGAACTTTCTTAAGTTCGTCCATGAATGTATTAATGTCCTTAAACTCGCGATATACCGAAGCGAATCTTACGTAAGCGACAGCATCCAGATCCTTGAGCTTGTTCATTACGAGTTCACCGATAACATCACTCGGTATCTCCTTGTCTTCGTAATTAAATACTTCCGTCTCAACTTCATCTATAAGCTGTGTGATCGATGATGCGGGTACAGGACGCTTGTGGCATGCTCTCAAAACTCCGGCCTCTATCTTGGTACGGTCATATGCCTCCCTGTTATTATCCTTCTTGATGACGATGAGCGGTATAGTCTCGATCTTCTCATAGGTGGTGAAACGCTTATCACACTCATCACACACCCTTCTTCTCCTTATGGAGTTATCGTTCTCCGCAGGACGGCTGTCAATAACCCTTGTGTTCTCATAACCGCAAAATGGACATTTCATACTTTATTCCCCTCTCTTATTATTTGTGCATCCCCTTTTTGCACCATACTAAATATAACTTATTGTTTGGAATTATGTCAACCCTAAATACTGAGTTGAACTCCAAAAAAATCCTATATCTTGTAACTGCCTTTCATCTCGTTCAGATACCTTATAACATCATCATATCCATCTTCCGTAAAAGAAAACCTCTGGGTCGTGATCATGTCTTCCTTCGTCTTCTCAAAACACAGCGGTTCAGGCCAGGTGTCCACCCGGAACTTATCGGTATCATCCTCATCGGCGGCTTTCTCCATCACTATACGGTAGCGCATCCCCTTAAAGCTTCCCGTAAACGGTCTGCCCTTTTTATAATGGGCAAACGAGAGAATATCATTTTTATCTATCATGTCTTCCATGGCAAATATCCTCCGCTCGATATCATAAAATCGAGCAGGCCATGCCCGCTCGATTTTTGTGCATTATCAAATATCCGTCAACAGATCCGGTTTATTTCTTAAGGAAATCCGGTATCTTTATCTGCCTTGATTCAACCCTGCTGGTAAGAGGTGAAACGCCTCTTAAACCGCCTCCGAAAGTGGTAGGTTCCGGTGTGGGAGCGGTATTCTGAGTAACTCCGGGGATCGGCTGTACCTGCATTGCGCCCGCCTGACCCGGCATAGCTCCTGTCTGTCCCATTGCTCCAGCCTGTCCCATCGCAGGATTCATGTTCATCTGTGTATTCTGGAAATTATACGGTGCGGCCGTATTCTGTGTTCCAAACTGGGGTGCACCGTTCATACCCATAGTGTTCTGAGGAACACCCATTCCCGCATTCAGAGGAGCGGTCATGCCGCCCAGCTGCTGTGTACCCATTCCGGGATTAAGCCCTATGTTTCCTGTCATTGCAGGATTCTGATTGGGAGCCATTCCCATACCTGCATTAGGCGAAACAAACTGCCTCTGCTGATATGCCTTGGAACCTGTGAAGTTCCTCATTCCGCCCGAAGCAAGTCCTGCAGCTGCGGGACGTGCATCCGGCTTGGGTATCCTGCTCTCATCTATACCTGTCGCGATAACCGTAACGGTACATGTATCGGGGTCTCTGTCATCGCACTGAGCACCCATGATAAGATTGACATCATCACCTGTAAGATCCCTTACGAACGATACGGCATCATCCGCATCAAGAAGTGTGATCTCACCTGAAATATTAACTATGATATGGCTCGCGCCCTGTATCGTCGTCTCAAGAAGAGGACTGTTGACAGCCTGCTTAACGGCTTCTATGGCCTTGTCATCACCCTTGGCAACACCAATACCGATATGGGCGATACCCTTGTTCTCCATGACTGTCTTAACATCGGCAAAGTCAAGATTAATGAGTGAGGGAACATTGATAAGATCGGTGATTCCGCGTACCGACTGCTGAAGTACTTCGTCCGCAAGCTTAAGTGCATCCGGCATCGTAGTCCTTCTGTCAACAAGTTCCAAAAGTTTATCATTGGGAATGACTATGAGTGTATCAACGTTCTGCTTAAGCTTCTCGATGCCTCCGAGAGCATTCTGCATACGCGTCTTTGCTTCGAATCTGAAAGGCTTCGTGACAACTCCGACAGTCAGAGCACCCTGCTCCTTTGCCAGCCTTGCTATAACGGGAGCAGCTCCCGTACCGGTTCCGCCTCCCATTCCGCATGTTACGAATACCATATGAGCGCCCCTTATGGCATTTGCTATGTCTTCGGCACTCTCCTCAGCTGCTTTCTCACCGATCTCGGGCTGCGCACCGCATCCCAATCCCTGTGTCAGCTTATCTCCGATCTGTAATAACCTGGGCGCCTTACACATCTGTAAGGCCTGCTTATCTGTATTTACTCCAAGGAACTCGACACCGCTTATCTGTTCCTCAACCATTCGATTTACTGCGTTATTACCGGCTCCGCCAACCCCTACGACAAGGATCTTGGCTGCCGCTTCCATTACATCAGTTTTAATTTCCAGCAAAATGACGCCCCTCCCTTTTTATAAATTTCTCCACACTCATATACAATAATATAATCATTTTATGTAAATATCAATACTTTTTTTTCGCACATTTACAATATTTTGGGCATTAATCGTTTGTAAAAGTAAACTTGTCACCCTCGCCCGTATAATTTTCCATATGGAGCACTCCCGAGCGTGCCGTCAGTTCAGGTAAAATGAACCTCAGCCTGTTTATCTTCTCATCTATATAGTCGCTTGTCCCGAGATAAACCCTTACATCTCCGAAATAGAGAGTAATGTTATAGTTTTTGTCAAAATAGATCTTGTCTATGTTCAGCTTATATTTTGTCAGAAGCTGCGTTATGTTAAGGATAAGCTTGAATGTCTCTTCCCTGTCTATCGGCAGCTTTTCATGGAGGGTGATATGGTCAAAATCAAGACCCGTGACGAACGGTATGCCCGCGACCTTCTCCGTAGAACTCTCTACCACTATCCCATCCTTGTCAAAATACAGATAATGCCCCAGATATTCAACATATCCGGCCACCGCCTTCTCATATACACGTATCTTGACCTCGGTCGGCGACAAAAGTTCCACGTCCATTTTCTCTATGAACGGAACCTGATCCGCCTTGCCGAACCTGCCCTTCAGATACAGATATATGGAATTGTGCCCGTACTTCCCCGCAAGAACACGATTCTCTATCTGCTCTGCCGTATAATGCTCATTCCCTGTTATATCAACCGATGTGATCGTAAATCTGGTCTTGATAACGATTATCGCTATGCACACGATGAGCAATGCGATCAACAGGCCTATCAAAAGTCCCAGTCCGCTCTTTTTTTCGGGATTTGCCGAGTAATCAACAGCCATAGTCACCCCTTACTCGCCCGAATTCCTAAGCTTGATCCGGCGTGCCACGCTGAACACCAGGCCTATCTCTATAAGCAGGAAAACGACAGCCGAACCTCCGTAACTGATAAACGGGAGCGTTATACCGGTGTTCGGTATAGTATTTGTTACAACCGCAACATTCAGTATGACCTGAAGGGATATATGTGCCATAACCCCAACAACGATAAGTGCACCGTACATATCCTCGGCATTATTCGCCACAACAAGGCACCGCCATATCAGGATAAGGAACATAAGAAGTACCGCGCCGGCTCCAAACAGCCCCAATTCCTCGCATATGATCGAAAAGACCATGTCATTCTGGGCTTCCGGTATGAAACCGAGCTTTTGCATGCTCTGTCCCAGCCCCTTGCCGAAAACCTCGCCGGAGCCTATGGCATACAGGGCCTGGAGTGTCTGGAATCCCGTTGTGCTCGCATAAGCCTCGGGATTGAGCCAGGCCTCGATACGGCCAAACCTGTATGACTGTTCCGAAGTGAGCACGCCCTTCTTTACAAGAAGAACAAACACTGCCGCTACCGCAAACAGCGAAAAGCCCAATATAAAGTATTCCTTGTAATTCGGTGTTGCAACAAACACCATCATAAAGATGATACCGAAAATGATTATCGCCGTACTTAGGTTCTCGGTTATCGTAAGGACCAAAACAGATATGGGAACGCCCAGCAGGAGCGTCTTGATGACACCCTTTAAAGTCTGGACATTTCTGCCTATCTTACATACATATGCCGCAAAGAACAGGATCATTCCCGCCTTGGCTACCTCTGCGGGCTGCAGTGAAATACCGACGTTCAGCCATCTTCTCGCACCGTTCACCTCATATCCGAGCGGTGTCAGCACCAGAAGGATCAGTGCGGCCGACACAAGATATGCGGGAATAGCCAGTTTTCGCCATATATGATAATCCACCATCATAACGACGAACATAAGTACAAGCCCAAACAGTGTTGCCTGAGCCTGTTTCTTAAGATAATAGGCCGAATCTCCGAAATCCAGCGACGCTTCGTACGAACTGACGCTGTAGAGCATTACAAGCCCGAAACACAAAAGGAAAAGAACAATGAACAGCATCGTATAATCAAAAAAAGTCTTTTCCTTATTCTTTTTGCGACGACCCCTTACGTCACTCATAGATCGTTTACATACTCCTTAAAAATATTGCCCCTCTGCTCATAATTGTCAAACATGCCCCAGCTTGCACAGGCCGGCGAAAGCAGTACGCAATCACCTTCCTTCGCATTGGCCGCGCATATATCGAACGCATCCTTAAAGGATTCGGCAAATTCATAGTCATTAAAGCCGTGTTTCTTCGCACATTCCGCTATCTTATTCCTTGTTGCGCCTATCAAAACAAGCTTCTTTACCTTGCCGTCAAATGCCTCTATCCATTCGTCATACTCAGATCCCTTATCATATCCCCCTCCGATAAGATAAGTCGGTCTGTTCATGGCTTTTATTCCCTTGATCGCGGCATCGACATTTGTACCCTTGGAATCATTGTAGTATCTTACGCCTTTCTTCTCGGCAACAAATTCTATACGGTGTTCCACAGCCTTGAATTCACGCACTGACTTAAGTATGCTGTCCATCGGCACTCCGTATACATGGGCTATAGCTATGGCCGCCATCGCATTTTCCATATTATGGATCCCGATGATGTTCATCTCGTCCGCTTCGATAAGCTTACTTGATACACCGTTCTCCGATATATATATGGCTCCGTTCTCATAATAGAATCCATCGGAGAGCCTTGTCGCAGAGCTGAAGAACACAGGCGTTGCGGTAGTCCGTGAAGCAAAATCACGCAGTTCTTCATCCTCGTGATTTAAGATCACATAGTCTTCCTTCGTCTGATTGGTACAGACCGCTTCCTTTACTTCCATGTACTTTTCAAGAGTGTGATGTCTGTTCAGATGATCGGGGGTTATATTCAGTATCGCGCTGACATGCGGCTTGAAATCAACTATCGTTTCCAACTGGAAACTGCTTATCTCGGCTACCGATATCGATCCGGCATCCGAAGAAGACACTTCCCTGGTATAGGGATTCCCAATATTGCCTACCACAAAAACCCTGTCATGATAGTCGGCCATGATCTTGCCGGTAAGCGCAGTGGTCGTCGTCTTTCCGTTCGTTCCCGTTATTGCGATCACCGAGCCCTTTTCGTATCTGTATGCAAGCTCGACTTCTCCTATAACGGGGATCCCTCTTTCCTTAAGATCAAGGACAAAGGCCGAATCCACCGGAACCCCGGGACTTAATACCGCAAGTGAGAGCGAACCGTATATTTCATCCGGAAGCTCCCCGAAGCATATCTCCACATTCTCTGTATCTCTGAGTTTGGCCTCAACAGCCTGCTTTTCAAGCTTATCGTTCGAATCAAACAGCACGCAGCTCTCTTTGTTCGAAGTCAGAAGATCACATGCGCTTATACCGCTGATGCCGGTCCCTACAACAAGAATCCTGTTTTTATCCATATCACATCCACCCGTTTAATATGCCATGAAACCTATAACCGAAAGTAATATCGTTATTATCGTGAACACTGCCACAACCTTCGTTTCCGACCAGCCGCACAGTTCAAAATGGTGATGGATCGGAGCCATCTTAAATACTCTCTTTCCACCCGATATCTTAAAGTATCCTATCTGTATCATGACCGAAAGGACTTCCACAAAATATATAAATGCAACGATCAGTATAAATATGGGCATCCTCAGCATGTACGCGGCAGCCACCACGAAACCGCCGAGCGCCAGCGACCCCGTATCTCCCATGAACACGCTTGCAGGATGTACATTATATAAGAGGAAGGCCAAAAGAGCACCTATCAGCGCAAGCGCTACAGGAGCCACTCCGCTGCCCTCAAGTATCGCTATAAGTCCAAAGAATGCCGCTATCACAGCGGTCACCGAAGAAGCCAGGCCGTCAAGCCCGTCGGTAAAATTTGAGCCGTTCACGGTACCGAGCACCGCAAGGAAGAGGAGCGGTATCGCCATCCAGCCTATGTCTACCGTATCCCCCCCGGTAAAAGGTATTATAAGTTCCATGCTGACACCGGCAACTTTTACCATGTAATATGCAAATATCGCGGTTATCACAAACTGAAGAGACAGCTTCTCCCAGGCTCTTAGGCCCATTGCCCGTTTAAGAACGACCTTCACATAATCATCGATGAATCCTACAAGGGCAAAACCCACCGTCATCATAAGCACGGGGATCACATCAGGGTAATCCCTTACATAGAGCAATGATGTAAGGAGCATACCCGCGATTATCATTATACCTCCCATTGTCGGAGTACCGTTCTTCTTAAGGTGGCTCTCCGGTCCGTCATCCCTTACGGTCTGTCCGACTTTGAGCTTATGCAGATAGGGGATCACAAAAGGTCCCATAACGGCAGTCAGGGCAAAGGCTATGATCAGTGCCCACAGAACATTCATATCCATATTTCTTCCTCACTTGATCCATACACTGTTCATTGCATGTAATGATGCACCGCTTACAGCAAATCGATATGTTGTAATGTCGGTGCATACGCATACAAGATATAGTATATACTATTTTTTATAAATATCAATTAAAATCAACAGGACGCCCTGTTTTTTATTCAAGATCGGATACCGACGGGTCAACCGGCCGGCCCGTATCCGGATCCAAAAGGGCTCCATCGGTAGGATCTATAAGATATCCGGTCTCAGGGTCTGTCGCAAATTCCCTTTTTCCTTCTTCCGGCTCCTGTTCTGTGATCTCCTGTTCCTCGAAAGTGATCACGGAATCATCCGCACCCTGTGCTCCTTCATTTCCGGTACCTTCTTCTCCCGTGCTTTCCTCATCTATCTCATTCTCGCTGACCGTTTTATCTGATGAACGCGCAAAAGTAAGCGCCGCTTCGGAAAGTTCCGCCCTCTCTTCCTCGCTGAGTTCCTCGGTCATGAACACATGCATGTACGGGAGCACCTCTGTAAGGATGTCCCTGGTCAGAAGTGTCGCATACCTCGCAGAAGCCTGGCTCGGCACATTGGGTTCATCTATTACGGTATAGATAACTATCTGCGGATCGTCCGCAGGGGCAAACCCGATAAATGAAACGACGTAATTTTTCTTTTCTCTGGGATATTTCTCTGCCGTACCCGTCTTGCCGCCGATCCTGTAGCCCGCCGGTCTTGCCGACTTACCGGTACCTTCCGATACTACATTGTTGCACAGTTCCTTGATCTTTGCGGATGTTTCCTCGGATACCGTCTGTTTTAACACCCTCGGCTCAATGGTCTTTACCGTTGCTCCCTCATCGTTTATCACCCTCGTAACAACATGAGGCTGATAGTAATATCCACCGTTTATAAGCGAACAGAATCCGGCTGCCATCTGGATCATCGTAACATTAAAGCCCTGTCCG
Organism: uncultured Lachnospiraceae bacterium; assembly: GCA_900320345.1. Lineage (GTDB taxonomy): Bacteria > Bacillota > Clostridia > Lachnospirales > Lachnospiraceae > UBA2868. The sequence continues at coordinate 46,344 of ONRZ01000009.1, forward strand.
AAAGAGCTTATCGCCAGGTCGGTAGGTACCATCTTGTCAACGTCAAACACAAGTGTATTGGTCATGGCCTCACCGGTAAGATCTATATTGGTCTTAAGTCCGAAATTGTACAGTTTATTATACTTCATGAATATCTTTTTGCCGATCTTGGCTCCTATATCCATGAAAGCAACGTTACACGACTGTTCGAGCGCGCCCGAAAACGTAAGCATGCCGTGTCCGAAACGGTTGTTGCAGTGTATCTGATGATCTCCGACTTCCTTAACGCCGGTACAGTTATATGATTCATTGCCGGTAAGTATGCCCTCTTCCAGACCGGCTGCCATCGTGAACGGTTTATATGTGGAACCGGGCTCGTACGTAGTGGTTATGCAGAAATTCTTCCACAGTGCATTGAGGGCCTCCATCTTGGCATCCTCATAGGCTTCTTCATATGTCTTTGGCCGGTCCTTTTCCTTCTCTTCTTCCGCGTCCTCTCCGTCTCCGTCCGCTCCGTGATCGCCTACACCCGCAGGCGCAGTCGTTGTTTTTCCGGCAGGAGCATCGGTTTCATCACCGTTTTCTTCCGTATCTTCTTTCTCTTCCGTGCTTTCCTCTTCCCCGGAAGCTTCCTCTTCTCCGTCTTCCGCTTCGCCGGTTTCTTCCTCTCCCACATCCACATTTATGATGCCCTGTGTCGCGTAATCCTCATCGACGACAATGTTCATGCCATCGGTGTTTCTCGGATCGTTAAGATCGTATACGGGATAGGATGCCATGGCCATGACCTCACCGGTATGCGGGTTCATGATTATGACACCTGTGTTTTTGGAGCCGTTTCCTTCCCTGAATTCATTCTCATGTTCCTTGTTGAATGCAAGGATATGCTTCTCAACAATACTCTGGATATTTACGTCTATGCTCGTAACAAGCGTTTTGCCGTTATCAGGCTGCTTGATCGTTCTCTCAAGGTTCTCATCATCATTAAGATAACCGTACTCTCTTCCCGGAGTCCCGTTCAGTGTCTCATTGTAGAATTCTTCAAGGCCGTACGCGCCCTCGTTATCACCCTGCACAAAACCTATCACGTCGCAGGCCAACGACCCGTAAGGATATGTCCTCTGATATGTGTTTTCAAGCCAGACGCCCTTAAGGTTGGGATTTCCGGCCTTATCGTTAAGCTTCTCCATCAGCGGGCTTATCAAGTCATATTTCTGTTTTTTTGCGATTATCCTGTACTGAGACGTGGGATTCGATATGATGTAGCTCCTTAAGTCTTCCCTTGTATATGAAAATTCTATGTCCGTATCATAAAGTGCATTCAATACGGGTTCCAGATACTGTCCGTCATTACTGTTCAAGGTCTTTGCATCTACGACAACATTGTATACCTTCTGACTTACGGCGATCTTGGTCCCGTTGCAGTCGACTATCTCCCCGCGCTTGGCCGGAAGGACCTTACTGTCGTACTCCTGCTGCGACAATACCTGCTTTTTGTATTCCTCCCCGTTATCCCGGTTGATCGCATACAGCCTTACCGTAAGCACGCCAAAAGCTGCCAGTATGATCAAAAACAATACTGTCAGCTTCTTCTGCATTCTTCCCGTAAATCTCTGTGGTTTTGTGTCGCGCTTTTTCCTTCCCACAGCGCTGTCTCCTCTAAACTCAAAAACTGCCCGTTCTTTCGGGCAGTATATTGATATTTGTGATATTATCCACTATTTCTTATTCGATGTCAACAAGTTGTCTTACGTAATCCGTATCTTCGCACTCATATGCAACTATCTGATCTTCGTTAGCATACTGCATACCGAGTTCGTTCATTGCCCTGTATTTGATCTCCTCCAGATCAACTGCACCTTTTATCCTGTTCTCGGTATCATCATTCTCGGCCTTGAGTTCCGACAGTTGTGTTTCAAGTACCGATATCTCTTTGATCCTGCTCGTCACTTCCGATCTCAGCATCAGATACTGGATACATACGGCCACTGTACAGACCATTGCAAAAGTCAGGAACATCACATACGGAAGACTCATGTGGCCTGCGCGTTCCCTGTTACGTCTCGTCTGATGGCTGATACGTAATGATGAACCGCCTTCAGCTCCCAGCTCCTTTAATTCTTTTGCTGCATTTCCGTAAATATATTCACTGTTTACCTTAACTTTTCCTGTCCTCTTTGTTCTGCCGGTAGTTCTGACCGCCATTCTCCCGTCCTCACGCTTTTTCGAATACTCTTAATTTTGCACTTTTGCTTCTCGGATTCTCATCCATTTCCTTTTCATCCGGAATTATCGGTTTCCTGGTCACAACCTTTCCCCTGCTAACCTTGCCGCATACACATACCGGAAGCCCCGGCGGGCAGGTACATGGGTTCTCGTTCCGTCTGAAAGCATTTTTGACTATCCTGTCTTCCAATGAGTGGAAGGTGATGATGCATATCCTGCCTCCCGGATTCAGCAGGTCTATCATCGTATCTAGTGTTCCTTCGAGTACATCAAGCTCCCGGTTGAGTTCAATACGTATAGCCTGGAAAGTCTGTTTTGCAGGATGTCCCATGGTCTTCTGGATCTTCATGGGAATGGCCGATCTTATCACATCGACCAGTTCATAAGTAGTTTCGATCTTCTTTACTGCCCTTGCGGCCACAATATGTTTGGCTATGTTCTTCGCAAATCTGTCTTCTCCGTAATCCCTTATAACACGGTAAAGTTCAGCCTCGCTGTAGCCGTTTATTATGTCCCCTGCCGTAAGGTCGTTTCGCTGATCCATCCGCATATCCAGCGGTGCGTCAGACATATAAGAAAATCCCCTCTGCGGCGTATCCAGCTGATACGAGGATACACCAAGATCAAGTACGATCCCATCAACGCCTGTGACGTTGTTCCCCATGAGTTCTTCCCTGATGCTGCAATAGTTACTCCTTATTAATGTAACATTGCCAAATTCCGCTAACTTCTGCCCCGCCGCCCGGATCGCGTCGGCATCCTGATCTATTCCAATAAATCTCCCCTGTGGTGATAAACGCTTTGCGACCTCGTATGCATGTCCTCCGCCTCCTAACGTGCCGTCCACGTAGGTCCCTTCAGGCTTGACGTGCAGATTATCGATGGTCTCATTCAGCAGAACCGGTTTGTGTTCAAACTCCAAGGCCCTTCCTCCTTTTCGTTTGGCTTAAATGTTAAGTCCCAGATCCGCCAGGCGTTCCGTGATGTCGTCAATGTCGTCGGCATCTGTTTCGACATCCCATCTGCTCTTATCCCAGACTTCGATCTTGTCGATCGCACCGGCCAAAACAACATCCTTGTCAAGTTCCGCATAATCCCGCAGAACCGTCGGGATCAGTATCCTCCCCTGTTTGTCCACCTCGACTCTGTTGGCCTGTGAAACAAACTTACGGACTATACTTCTCGTATCCCTGTTATTCGGCAGAAGCTTAAGCTTTCCCAAAAAGGTTTCCCACGCCTCTTCGGTGTAGATATTGAGACAACCGTCATTTCCGTTTGTTATCACGAAGGCTTCCCCTAACTCTTCGCGAAACTTTGCCGGAACTATCAGACGCCCCTTAGCATCGATTGTGTGGTTGTACTCTCCCATGAACATATCAGGTTACTCTACTTTCTACCACTTTCTACCACTTTTCACCACTTACGAGATAATAATACCCCCCACATCAAAAAAAATCAAGTATAAGATTCCTTAAAAATGCCGTAAAAATGCCGAATTTTCGCTGTGTGGTACGAAGTGGGGGATGTGTGTAACACCATATCTTGTATGCGGGCATAAAAAAAGAATGCCGGAAACACTAAATATTGTTTCGGCATTCTTTTTGCTGTATTTTTATATATTTTAAACATTAAATCTGAAGAGGATCACATCTCCATCCTGAACAACATAATCCTTGCCTTCCATACCGACAAGTCCCTTTTCCCTGGCGGCCGCAAGGCTTCCCTGCTCCAGCAGATCCTTATAGTTTACGACCTCGGCTTTTATGAAGCCCCTTTCGAAATCGGTATGTATCTTGCCTGCTGCCTGCGGTGCCTTTGTTCCTATTTTAATAGTCCATGCCCTGCATTCATCTTCTCCGGCAGTAAGGAAACTCATAAGACCCAGCAGCTTGTAACTGGCCGCTATGAGTTTCTCAAGTCCCGATTCCTTAAGCCCTAAGTCTTCAAGGAACATAGCCTTCTCATCATCGTCAAGTTCGGCTATCTCCTGCTCTATCTGTGCGCAGATCACAAATACCTCGCTGCCTTCCTTTTGCGCAAACTCACGGACCTTCTGTACATATGCGTTACCTGCTCCGTCGTCGGCAAGATCATCCTCCGCCACATTTGCCGCATATATAACGGGCTTTGCGGTAAGAAGATTATAGGAAGCAAACCATTCTTCCTCATCCTCATCGGCCAGATCGAAACTTCTTGCTATCTTACCGTCCTCAAGATGGGCAATGAGCCTTTTTAGCATCTCCACTTCTTTTGCGATCTTCTTATCATTGTTGGCCGCCCTGCCCTGCTTGGCGATACGGCGCTCAAGCACCTCGATATCGGCAAATATCAGTTCAAGATCTATCGTTTCTATATCCCTCAAAGGATCGATCGAGCCGTCCACATGCACCACATTGGCATCTTCAAAGCAGCGCACGACATGAACTATCGCATCGACCTCACGTATATTTGCAAGGAACTGGTTGCCTAAACCTTCACCCTTGCTCGCTCCTTTGACAAGTCCCGCTATATCCACGAACTCTATGACAGCAGGTGTGACCTTCTTCGTATGATACAGCTCGCCGAGTTTCTCTATCCTCTCATCCGGCACCGGTACCACTCCGACATTCGGATCGATGGTACAGAAAGGATAATTAGCCGATTCCGCCCCTGCTTTTGTCAGTGAATTAAATAATGTGGATTTACCGACATTAGGTAATCCGACGATTCCTAGTTTCATAATATAATAATCTCCTTTAAGCTCTTGTTTTTTGCTTTTTGATTCTCAAGAATGCGGATTGCTTCATCTGTAAGTGGAATTGTACGATAGCCTGATTTACTCTTAGGTGGGCCAACTCTCCATTCACCTACCTTATAGCGATACTCCATCGTCCTCTCAATCTTCATGGTTCGATTTTTGAAGTCGATATCACTCCACTTAAGTCCTATAAGCTCCTTTCCTTTGAGATCTTTTCCCATTAAAGGCTCCTTTCTAAGCTAAAGAAGCCCCTAAATCAATTAATGTATTATACACTAATCAGGGGCTCTTTACAATGTTGTTACCTACATACAAAACAAAAGGGCATCTCGGCATGCGGAGGAGGCTTTCTGGCTTATTGATGCCGATATTCGAATACTCAGCAGCTTCTTTTATCGTAAGCGCAACCTTTGATTCAATCGGCACTGTCTGTTTCTTCTCTTCTGCCATCTTCGCCAGTATAGAGTCCTTGTAATCCTCGATATTAATCATTTCCATCCGAAGGCTCCTCCTTTCCAAATATTTCTTTTAAAATCTCGTGCTTATGTTTACCGGATGCCACACGCTTGCTTTACAGGCTCATATTCTGTAACAACCGTATTTTCATTTGAGGCTGCTACAATATTAAAAAACGGCATTATTTTCCCTCCAATATAATCCATTCACCCTTCTTATTTGATCCAATTCGTTTGATAACACCCTTTTCAACCATTGACTGCAAGCAACGCTTAACTGTTGAATCCGAGCATTCTATACGAGCCGCCATTTCTTTACGTGTCAAATCAGACTTTTCTCGTAACAACTCAATGATTTGTAGTTCACGATCATCCAATTTTATCGGGTCATTTATTGGGTCATTTATCGGTTCATCGTGACCCAATAAAAATTTACCATTTACATGCATCTCTCTGTTATGGAGCTCATGCTTTTCATCCAAGAGAAGATTTCTTAAGAACTTTTCTAGAAACTCAGTGGTCTCATAGACGCCCTTTTTAATGTTGTTATAATTAGCTCTAACCAAGGCATTTCTAAAATACCAAGAGTTTTCTGCAAACAAATCGTTCTCGACTTCAAATCCTAGCATACGTAGGTATTTGATTAAGAATACCGCCGTCGTTCTTGTATTTCCTTCTTCGAATACATGAATTTGCCATAATCTTGAAATAAAGACTGCTAAATGATGAATCACTTCATCCATCGTTAATCCGTTATAACGAAATTCTCTTTCCTGAGAAAAGTCATAATCAAGCGTTTCTCGAAGTTCTGATGCACCACCATAGGATACGGTATCCCCTTCAAGAACCCATTCTTTTTTTGTAAAATTATAATCTCTTATCTTTCCTGCATGAGAAAAGATTCCCAAGAACAATGTGCGATGAATAGACAGATACTGTGTCGGTGAAAAAGTAAACGCTTTCTCTGATAGGATTTTTGCAATTCTTGCAGACACCTTATCCGCTTCTTCTGTGCGTGCTTCCACCTCAGAGCGACCATCTTTGCTCTCATAGTAACTATTGATTAAATCTCCTGCCTCATCTACGGAGATTTCACCATCAATATTCTTCTTTGCTGTCTCATACAGATATTCAGACGGCTTCAATCCGTCCACATCCTGCAATCCAATCGCAGTCTGCCAAGCCCGTCCCAGTTCCTTTCGGGTAGGTGGAAGACTCTTTATGTATTCCTCAAAGGGGTCTTTCTTTATATCTTTCATATTAACCCTCCTCGTTTGTCCAGCCTATAGTAATTCCTCCAAGTATAATTAATTCTTCTTTGCTTTACGTGGATCTTCCGGTTTTTTCGCATTGTCCGGTATAAGCCAAATCCCCTTATTAATAGCACCTTCAATACGACCTTCTTTGCATAGAATCTGTACTCTACGCGCGGTTATTCCCCAAATCTTTGCAATTTCTGAAGTTGTTAAATATTCCATAGATTTCTCCTCTTAGGTTAAGTTAAAATCCAACAGTTATATTATATTCGCATCAGCGAACAATTACAATAAGTACCTTTCTTAAACATGTTTTCGCCTCCCTTTTTTTCGCAGACAGAATTCGTTCTGTCTACCTAAAACGACAACGCGGGAATGCTTTCCGCATTCCCGTCGTTAGTCGTAATATCCTTATTCAATTTCAATCATCAGTAAAACAGCCTCCTGACCATATCCTCCATGCTGCTCTTTTTCGGTTTTATCTTCTCCTTCGTGAATCTGTCAAGACGATCTGTTTTTCCTATCCATCTGCTCTATCCAGTCACAGATAACATCTATCGTCAGCTGCCCGTTGCCGACATTGCAGTGGTTCTGGGCATCTTCCTTGTCGGTGAAGAGGCGGAAAGTAAGTGATCTTACGTTTTTGAGCATATTGATCTCACGACCGATCAGCGTATAATCAATAAAATGGTCACCATTTGCTCCAAGAATCAGCATATCCTGGGTGATCTTATCGGCTACCGGTGCAAGATCATACAGCTTCAGTTTCTTCGCGTAAGAGTATGCGTCCTTCGCCTCATACGCATAGCATCCGTGCTTGATGCCCCAGTCGATGATCGGGGATTTTTTTGCCTTTTTACCGAAAACAAGATTAAGCATCGGACGGGCATGAAGCTTCATCAATATATGAAAAGCCTTTTGTACATTTGCAGGCTGCATACTTACAAGAATATCCTGAAAGCACGGAAATACCGACCATGCGACCACCTTCGTGATCCTCTTATCAAATGCCGCGGCTCTGGGAGCAAGATATCCTCCGAGGGATATGCCGATGATTGTCACATCCTCCAGCTTGAAATAGTCAAGGATCTCTTTTACCGGTTTCTCCCACTCGTGAGTAAAGTGCATCCCCTGCTCTCGCATCACGCCGCCCTGCCCGGGTCCTTCAAACATATATACCTCAAAACCCTTCTCCTGCATATACAGAACGGTAAAGAGAAATTCCTCAAAATAACTGTCGTTTCCGCCATGGATCAGGATCGTTCCCTTGCTCTCTCCCTCCGGTACCACATGCATCACGGGAAGTTTCACATTCTCAAACGGAACGTCTGCTCTCTCGATCCTCGGATGATCACCCTCAAAGAAATCCGCATAATATTCATAGAAAAGCTCTGTCGCCTTCTCGTAATACTTCTTCTTATCAGGATCTCCGTCATACATGAAGAACTCGCTCATCCGGTAGTATGCTATCGCATTTCCTGTTCTGCCCTCTTTCATGGCGGTATCACCCAGACCGATCAGTTCCCGCTTCCAGTCTGCACTGTCATGGATACTGCCGGCTATCTTCTGCACATCAGAGAGTTCCCCGCCATCCCAGTTGATGACACGGTTAAGCTGGTAATTGAAGTTCGCCTCATCATTCAGCTGATATACGCCTCTTTTCAGAACCACAGGTTGATTTACATCATATTTTTCCATTATAAAAGACCTCCCGTTCATGGTAAGTTCCTTCCTTCCCGCAAACATTCTCTATCCCCCGTACAAACCTTTCGGGATTAAACGGAGCCAGTCCGCCATGGCCGACACCCGATATCTTTCTGAAGGTCGTATGTGGAAAAGCCTTTCTTATGTATTTCACATCCGCCCTGCGGTCCTTTATTTCCTTTTCGGCAATCCAGTATTCTATATGCTTACAATCCGTATGAATGTCCTTCGGCATGGAATAATTGTTACAGGATTCAAATGTCCGCCAGATAGTCTTAGCACTGATCATTTTGAGCACCTTCGCCGCGTACTGAACATCCTCTTCCGAGAATTCATCAGTTGAGAAAGCTTTCTCCAAAAGTTTGGCTCCGCCGATCTTACCTGCGCTTATCACGAGAAAATCCTTTACTGCTATGAGCCTCGTAACGATCCAGGGGAGCTGATAAGGCGTTATTCCGCCATCTATGACCGCGTTTTGTATATTGATGCCGTTATCCGCCAGCATTCTGGTAGCTATACTGCCTCCCATGGAACAGCCGTACAGACAGGTCACACATTTAAGTCCGTTTCCTATGAGCCATTTTTCCAGCTCTGATGAAATCTCTTCCACACTTGTAAAATCATCCCTTGCATCCGGATCATATCCGGGAAGAGCCGGAATGATGAGATGATATTCCTTTTCCAAAAGTGGGATGACATACTCAAAATAATCCCACATCACTATTGACGGATGTATCAGAACAATCGTCTTATCGTTTTCCTGCCCGAATTCATGAATAGTCATTTTAGGTCCTACCTTACTTTTCTATAAACTTCAGTATCTCATCTGCCATCCATTCCGGATATGCCAGTATCTTACCACTTGAACACTGCAAGCCTGTTATTGATGTTCCTGCCTACGATAGCAAACAGTTTTCCGCATATCGAGTATTTCTTCTCATCCAGGTGTTCTCCTCATGTGCATTCTCCATTTTGCAATCCTTTAATGACCTTATGAAGTTTGGTTAGTTGTCGCTAACCGCTCGTTAATCATATACTCCGCTTTTTGTGCGGAGTTATAATTTCCTGCTTATGTGATATTGCATTAGTTAGTCTTCGCTAACCTAAACAAAATAACATTTGTTTGTGCTAAAATCAAGACCTCTCGCGCAAATTGTCAAAAAAATATCTCTTTAGACAGTGATCCATTCTTTGACCTCTGCTGCTTTCATAAGTTCTTCTACCAGTTTTCGTTTTTCATACAGCACACACCCGCCGTCGTGATCATCCATCAGTATATCCCCGCTCTGCAGCGCCATAAACAGCGGCGAATGCATGGCTTTTTTAAGTGAAGAATTCCGTATGTTCACATCCGAATAAGGCGAGAACGGACACGGTTCTGCTCCGCCATGAGAGTTGATATGGAAAAATCCCCTGCCGGCAGCCACGCACCCTCCGGAACTCTTCTCATCTCCGGGAAATGATATATATACCATCTCAGGCCTCTCTTCCCTGAGCCTTGATATTTCATTCATTAACAATTCCCTGTCGGCATCGTTAAGTACCAGTTCCCTTCCCTCATCCGTCACCGGCACAAATTCGACAAAGATGACTGCTCTGCAGCCTCTGTCTGACAGATCGCTCAAAAAAACATCCGAGACCACCTCATGTATATTCTCACTCGTTACCGTAACGGAAGCTCCGAATATGATATCCCGCTTTTTCAGTTCATTCATATTCGCTATCAAACGGTCATACACTCCGGCTCCCCTTCTTTGATCCGTGCTCTCCTTTTTTCCTTCGATACTCATGATGGGAATAAGATTCCGTTTTTTGTCGAACAGATCAAGATAGTCCTCATCCATAAATGTACCGTTAGTGAATATGGGGAACAGTATGTTTTTCTTCTTCCCCGCCGCTTCTATCACACCTCTTCTTAACATCGGTTCACCACCGGCAAGCAGGATAAAGCTGATCCCGAGTTCATCCGCCTCATCAAACACCTTAAACCACTCTTCATCCGTAAGCTGGCTTACGGGCTCCGAATCAACGGTGGCATGGTTGCACCTCGAATAACATCCGGTACAGTGTACACTTGCTCGTGATGCTGGCGATAAGAAACGGCGGGATATGTTCTCCCGTCTTCTCGGCTTTTTTTCGCTTACCCGACGCCAAAGAACTTGCCCTGGCAAATTTAAGCATAAAAGCACTCTCTCTGGGATTCTTTAATGTTGCCTTCAGCGCGTCCGAAACAACCTGCTCCACTCCTTTGGTCATATATTCCTGGATATCAAATTCTTTTTCCATTATCGACGATCCTTTCACGATTATTGTCTTTTGCCATATTATATTGCGCGCAATATTTATTGTCAAGGCTTATTTCCTATATCTTACAGAGAATTTTATGATGCAGCATTAATGGGAATGGGCGAAGTTTATCCTTTCTTTCGTTCGTACATCATTTTGTCCGCTCTTTCAAACACATCCTTAAGGTGCCTGTCTCCCTGTTTGAGGACAGAGTATCCTATCGAAACGACCACGGAATTTTCCTTTATATTATCTTCTACCTTACTGTTAAGCTCATCGATAACTTCGAGCATCGAATCGTAGCCCTTGCCCTGAAGTATAACGGCAAACTCATCACCGCCGATCCTGAAAACCGCACCCTGCTTAAAATACTCACAGATCAGCGAACACGCATCTTTTATCAGTTTATCTCCTGCCGCATGTCCAAAGGTATCATTGACATACTTAAGGCCGTTGATATCGCCTATCACAACCCCGACATTCTGTATTTCGCCCGCCTGTATATGTCGGTTGATTATCTTCTCGTTTTCGGTGTACGAATGCTTGTTCCTTATCCCCGTTAATGAATCCGTATTGGCCATATCCTTAAACGTCCTGCTGGTCTCTTTTTCCTCTTCAAGCATATCATCGGAAAACCTTTTTAACTGAAACAGAAGGATCGTTGCCAGAGACAACACGGATACCATTGTAAAAATGATCTGATTTCTGCTGTTCTTAATATTTCTGTCACTGATATAACTGATCTTATCCCTGATAACACTGTCACGGATAAGAACAGCCATCTCCCAACCGGTATCCTGTATCGGAACGTAGCAGAGTGTCTCTTCCGATCTTCCGACATCAAAAGTTATGCTTCCATCCCTGCCGTTTTCAAAATTCTCATGATTTTCTTCCCAGACATCCTCAGTAACGATATTCTTTAACACATCAAAGAAATTATACTTTAAGATCACAGGTCCCAGTTCCGTATCTGACAGGTTCACACCGTCTTTCGTATACAGGGCAAAATGAGTCCTGCCCTGATCATCAAATGCAAGAAGATCTACTATATCCTGTATATCAAGCTGGACAAAGCAGGCCTTAAAGGGCTTGCCCATAAGCGTAAGATCCGGAGTCGGAATGGCCAGACACAGCTGTTTTGAGGATCCGTAGATAGAAACGGTTGATATCATCCGGCCGTTCAGCTGTTCATCCGCCAGAAAGGAATGACGGCTCCTTCCCGTATAGGTCGTATACTGGGTATATACGATATCATCTTCATCAACAAGAGCAAAACGGTTAAGGTTAAGCAATGATTTTACAAGTCCGATGTTATGCCGAAGTTCATCCTGTGAATCGACCTCCTCACCCTTGATCAGTTCAACCGCTTTTTCCATCTGATCGAAGTTGCTGTTGATCAGATTTGTGATGGTCCTCGAACGACGGTCTGCCATTGCTTCAAGATAGAATGAACTCACTTCGGAAACCGCTTCATCCGTAGCGATCCCCGTCTGGTTTGAAGACCATAATGTATTGGCCGTGATCATTGCCATAACAAATATGCTTCCTATTACGGCCGTTAAAACGATCGTTCTGTTTGTTATCTTTTTCTTACCGTTCATTGAACATCACCATACAACAGTTCAAGCATCTGGGCTGCATCTTCCTGATAGATCACCGTTGTTATCTCATTTGTCTTTTCCGGGAACAGCTCCCCGGGCTTATTCCCGTCTGCGATCTTAACCGCAACCTGGATCGTATCAAATCCAATCGAATAACAGTCCTGCACTCCCAGACAATAGATAACTCCGTCCTTCAGATAATGCAGTGCTTCTTCATCATGATCCATGCCTACGATAACGGCGTCACTCTTCTTTTCCGTGATCGCCCTGGCTGCACCGACCGGATTACTCATATTACAGCATACTATTCCGTCAAGGTCCGGATCATCCTCCAAAATCTTCAGCGTAAGATCGTAGGCCTTATCAACGGAATCCATGTCATATTCAGTTGCCACTATCTCCATATCATCGTACTTTGCGATAGTGTCCGCAGCTCCGCGCGCGCGGTCTTCGTGACACGGGGCACCTACACTTCCGACAAGGATCGCAACCTTCCCTTTGTGGCCCAGTTTTTTACACAATGCTTCAGTTAAGTCCGCACCGTCCTGATAATTATGGGTATTCCCGACATATGCGATCCTTTTACAGCCTTCAGCCGCATCGGAACTTGAGAATGTCATGACTTTTACCCCCGAATCTACCATCTCATCGAGGATAGGAGAAATGATCTTTTCATCCGCAACGTCTACGCCGATGACATCATAGTCCTTTTTTTCGGCTTCTGAGAGTCTTTCTTTCTGATCTTCGGCAGATGCTCCATCAGGCGCCATATATTCATATGTGATCCTGATCCCCATATCAAGGAACTGCCGCTGGGCATCTTCCATCCCCAGTGCAACGGCGTCCCACCACGGATGAACGGTCTTATATGTGAAATAAAAGTTATAATGATCTTTCTTGGGTATATACCGGTCCAGTTCGTGATCGAAATCCACTGCTCCGTTCACTACCTTGGTATTCTTCGGACGGTTCTCAACAGATGTACTCTCTGTGATCCGCTCAGACGCGCATGCATTTAAAATAAGTACCACCGCCAAACCGGCTAATGATATCCATGTTTTTTTTGATCTCATTGCACAATTCACATCCTTTTGCTTCGGCAATCTTTCAGCGTTATTATAGCACATCCTGTCAAGAATACGAAACGAGGGGACGGTTCCCGTTTCAAAACGCGGAACCATTCCCTCGTTTTACATCAAAAATATCATGAGCATAACGAGTGCAAAACCGACTGTAAACGCAAGAGTTCCTTTATCGTTGTCTCTCTCGGACGCAATATGCGGGATCTCCTCTATTGTAGTAAAGATCAAAGCTCCGCCGGCCACTGCCATGATATACGGAAGCATACCGGGAAACAGCACAACAAGCACAATCGTGATCACTCCCAAAAGAGGTATCGGCACACCGGATACTACTCCCATAAAAAATGCTTTTCCGGCGTTGCTTCCCTTTTCCCCGATAGGAAGAGATACGTAGATCGCCTCCGGGATATTCTGAAACGCGATCGCTATTGCAAGCACTGTCGCTACCGATGAAGATATCCACTCCGTCTTCATAAAATGTGCCGCATAGATCGCCCCCAATGCAATACCTTCCGGAATATGATGTATCACTTCCGTAAGCATTACCTTTATTTCGGGATCAAGCCTGCTCCTTGGACCTTCGGTTATTTCGGAATAGACGTGCGTATGAGGGATGATCTTATCCAATATGACCTGAAGTATCACACCCGCAAAGAAACATATCGTCACAGGTATGATGCCTTTTACATTTGCCTTACCAAGCCCGTCTATAGACGGCTCTATCATTCCCCATACAGCTATCGAAAGCATGATACCCGAGCCGCTTCCGACAAGCACCATGCGGACATCTTCAGTGACACGGCTCTTTTTGGCATATATGACGGCAGATCCCAAAAGTGTTCCGATAAGAGGTATGAGCATACCGAATATCGTCTCGTTGTCGGATAAGGTCTGTGATCTGTCAAGATATGTTATCAGCGAACGAAAACCTATAAAGATCAGTATCGTTCCTCCCATTATCTCCGAACCCGACTTATACCGGTCGCCGAAAACAGAGCCGATCTTAACACCTGCTGTAGAGATGATAAAAGTTATGATCCCTATAACCGCCACCGCAAAGACAACATTGGGCAGACGTCCGGATCCCAGCACTTTAACCGGAACAGCCACAAAAGTGATGCCGACGGCCAGAGCATCGATACTTGTAGCCACTGCCATCATGAACATGGTCTTTATATCAAAACCCGGGGTCACTTCTTCATCCGGCGCAAGCGCTTCTCTTATCATATTTCCGCCGATCAGCGTCAGAAGTCCGAAAGCAACCCATGGCGCTATCATGGTAATATATTTTTCAAAATTGGCTCCGACCATGTATCCGGCAAACGGCATGATCGCCTGAAAAGCCCCAAACCATACACCACAGGCAAGATATTCTTTTTTTGTGACCTTTCCGGCTGCAAGGCCTTTACATATGGATACGGCAAACGCATCCATTGCAAGACCTGCCGACAATAACAGCAATTCAAATAATCCCAACGATGATCCCTTTCAATCTTGAAACGGGGAGACTGTTTCCCTGTTCATTTTACATCTTTCCGTAGCCGTCTATGATGAAATAGATACCGTAGTTACCGCACCGTCTTTTACCTCCACTTCGATATAAAGTCCGGAATCGGCACAATCAGCAAGATATCCGGCAAACTCAGCCTTTGAAACATTTTCGGGTCCGGCATCTCCTCCGATCATCTGATATACCGTACTGTCATTTACGGTAAATACATGCATCAGATCATCCGAAACACTGATGGGATCCTGCTCCCTTGAGTTCCTGTAGTCCATAGATCCGGTCAGGGAAAGCGTATCCTCCGACAACTGCGACTTGTAAACCACCGTATAAAGCAGACCGTATTCATCCGTGGTCCCGATCTTGCTTTCATCGGATGACTTAAGATATGCCCCGTAAACTCCGTCCGCATTTTCTGTCTCCTTAGGTACATCAGATACATCAGATGCATCGGCTGCATCTACGTTTGGTTCGTTCGTTTCCGAATACATCTGTTCGGCAACCGCCTGTATATCAAACCCGTCAAGATCTTCTGCCGCAACGGAAAGCGAATATTTTATCCCTATCTCAATGTCATACCATGTTATAAGATCGATATATCCTGTATCGCCAACGGCCCGGTACATCTGACCTGTCATATTTCCGCCGCCCCAATTTGCTAAAGTAACATTCTCGGGACCTGCCGTCCATTCGGTATATATGCCGGAAATATCAGCATCCTCAGCTGCTCCCTGCTGCGCTCTTGCCGTAAAGTTCATGTTATCCATATCAAAATTCAGCTGGATCATCGGTCCAAGACCTTTATCGGGATCACCGAGAGCTTCGCATTTGAGCCACTCCTGTGCCCCGGCCCCCTGAGGAGCCTTAAATAATCTCGGACAGATCTTATCGGCTTCTTCTTCGGATATATTTACCCATGGATTGCCCATACCGACTTCGTTATTATCTTCCTCAACAAACTCTATAGCCGGATTCTCTTCACCCGTATCCTTTTTTTCTTCCTTTTTGCTGCATCCGCTAAGTACAGCCAGCGTACATGCACATATGCATGACACTATGACGATCTTTTTTTTCATTACTTTCTCCCTTCATCGAAATCATTATTTACACAGACAGTATTTCAAGGATTCGTATACCAAGTGTAGCACACTTAAACTCACCTGTTAATCCCTTACAACATCCCGTGAAAATATGAAGCCTGTTTTTACACACAAAAGCCTCCTCTTATAAACGTATGCATTCCAATAAGATGCGGGCGTCTTAAGAAGAGGCTGACTCTGTTTAAATTCATTTTCAAGGAAATCGCAAACAATGAAACAGGAAGCGGTTCCCCGGTTCATTAAGCGATCTGCCAGTTTTCCGCCTGCTGTCTGATCTTTACGAAGCCCGCATACCTGCCTCCGAGGTTTACCAGTTCACTGTGCCTTCCCTTCTCTACGATCCTTCCGTCATCAACCACAAGTATCTGATCCGCTGCTTCTATCGTCGCAAGCCTGTGTGCGATTATGATCACTGTCTTGCCCCTTGAAAGTTCGGTTATCGCGCCCTGTATAAGATGCTCGTTTTCGGGATCGATACTCGCCGTCGATTCATCAAGGATAATGACCGGCGAATCCTTAAGTATCGCCCTGGCTATGGAGATCCTCTGCTTCTGTCCGCCCGAGAGTGTCCCGCCGCCTTCACCGATCACGGTATCGTATCCGTTCGGCAGCTCCATGATAAAATCATGGCAGCGGGCCTTCTTTGCCGCATCGATCATTTCTTCTTCCGTTACATTATCCCTGCCGAAGCAGATGTTTGCGCGGATGGTATCGTTAAACAGATATACATTCTGAAATACCATGGAGATATTCTTAAGCAGGCTGTCCAGACTGTACTCTCTCACATCGATTCCGCCAAGAGTGATCCTGCCTCCCGTTACATCATAGAATCTTGCGATCAGGTTACAGATCGTGGTCTTGCCGCTTCCCGAGGGACCTACGATCGCTGTAGTGGATCCTTCGGGGATCGTAAAGGAGACATCTTTAAGGACTTTCCTGTTTTCTGTTGATGAAGCGTCGGAATATGAAAAATCCACATTTGAAAATTCAATATCATGGTTCTCCGGTATTATACCCGTACCTTCCGCATCCAGAAGATTGGTGTCCGAAAACATCTCCATCTTATCAAATGCGTTATTGATAACTGACAGAACATGGGCACTGTCTGCTATCGGCTCTACGGAGTTAAAGATAGACATTGACAAAAAGGATACTATAAGAACCATGGAAAGTTCAAGCTTCCCCGCGAGTCCCGCACACATGACCGCAATGATCATCCAGACGCTTGCTGCCTTAAGCGCGAAGATATGAAGACAGTTATACGGGATGAAGCCGCACTCTATCTTTAAAGCTATTCTTTTTGCGCTTGCACATGCCTTTGTGAAATCTTTTACGGAAGCCCCTACCATCCCAAAGGATTTGACCACAGGCAGTCCCCTTGTATATTCAAGTGCTGCCCTTGTAAGACGTTCGTTCTCTGCATTCAATACCTTTGTGTTGGCACTGCTGTGCTTCGATATCATTAAAAGAAACAGGAACGAGACAAATACTCCGGCCAGAGCGATAAGTGCACATTCCGGTATAATAAATGCAAGGAATAAAAGTACACACAGGAAATTAAGATATCCTCCGATAAAGCCGTCAACCATCCTTATACCCATGTTTTCAAGAGTCGCCAGTCCCGTAGTTATGGCATTTAATATCGCACCGGTATCATTAGTCTGAAAATATCCTAAGGATACTCTTTTAAGGGCTTCTCCTATTTTAAGGCGGTCTCTTGCCACAAGCTCATAACCTATCTTTTCGTGAAAGCGCGCCTTTAAGTAATCAAACAGAAATCTGGCACATACCATCAGCATTATCATAAGCAGGCTTTTTGCGGCAAGCCCTTGATCGATGCCGCTGCCGTTTTTTAAATCTGTTATGATCCTTCCGATAACGTATCCCGAATAAGCGACCGGAGCCGCTACAGCCCATGATGAAAAAAATGAAAATACAAATCCGATAAACAGGCTTGCTTTGAATTCTCCGCACCAGTCTATGATCCTCTTTACAGTCCTAAACATATCTTATGCCTCCTTTAAACTTAATAGGTAATGGTTCCTCCTCCGGCAGCCCAGTTTTTTGCACCTATATGCGCCTGCCACATTCTCCTATACAGAGCCGATCTTTCCATAAGCTCTTCCTGTGTTCCCATATCTTCGATACGCCCGTCGTTCAATACCACGATCCTGTCCGCATTTTTGATCGTCGAGAGCCTGTGGGCGATCACCAATAATGTCTTGCCCTTTGTCAGGTTTGCAATGGACTCCTGAAGTTTTGTCTCATTCTCGGGGTCAGTAAATGCCGTCGCTTCATCCAGTATTACGATAGGTGCATTCTTAAGCATCATACGCGCTATGGCGATACGCTGCCTCTCACCTCCCGACAGGCGTTTCCCGGCCTCTCCCGCAGATGTGTTGTATCCGTCAGGAAGCTTTCGTATGAAGTCATCGCAGCAGGCTGACTTTGCCGCACTTATCACTTCTTCATCGGTGGCATCGGGTTTCCCAAGCCGTATGTTTTCCATGATAGATCTTGAAAAGAGGAAATTATCCTGCGTTACGAAGCTTACAATATCCGCGAGCGAAGTCACTTTGATATCTTTTATGTTCATACCGCCTATACTGATACTTCCTCCGCTCACGTCCCAGAACCTGGCTATGAGCTTCGCCACCGTGGATTTTCCTCCGCCGCTCGGACCTACCAGTGCCGTAAAACTCCCTTCGTTCATGGTCAGATCTATCCCGTGAAGTACTTCCCCCTGATCTTCATCATATGTAAAATGCACATCCTTAAGCTCTATCGTATGACTCACAGGAAGCTTCTCCTTCTCGGGTTCGGGAAGGCTCTTTATCTTTAAAAACTTCTGTATTTCAAGTACCGTATACTGCATCTGTCTGAGTCCGTTTGAAAAGACCTCGATCTTGGTCATGCTTATCACCATGGACATCGCGAGCATAACGGAAAGCGCCATTTCCGATACCGTCATGCTGCCCTTTCCCACAAGCATGATACTTACCGGGATCACTCCAAGCAGTGTCGCCGGCATAAAGGCAAAAGCCAGTTTCATCGTAACCCATGTCGACTCAAGCCATTCGATCACAAAATCCCTGTAATCCCTGATGGATCCTGCAAATTTCTCATAGCTTACCCCTGCCTTTCCAAATGCCTTGATGACTTCGATACCTTCCACATATTCAACGATCATACTGCTCATATGTGCATTTGCTTCCTGATACTTTGTCATGTTCTTACCGCTTAACTTAAACGTCAGCATCATAAAAATCATTCCTATCGGCAGGGCCAGAAGCGAAGCCAGGGCCACGCGTATATCAACCATTGCAAGAGCTGCGAAACATACGATGGGGAGCAGGATGTGGCCGGCTCCTTCCGGGACAACATGTGCAAGCGGCGGCTCTATATCTTCGATCTTATCAACGATAACGCTTTTGATCTCACCTATCGAATGAGCATACACTTCCCCGAGCGGAGCCTTAAGGAAGACATCCGCGACCTTAAGTCTTAACCCTTCCAGAACATTGAATGCAACATAATGCGATATCCCGGTTGATATCCCGAAGCAGATAACCTTTACAAGATAAGCGCATAACGCGATAAGGCACCGGTTCATTAAAAATGCTTTATCAAGACTGTCCGTGATATACCTGTCAAGTATCCCGTAAACGCAGTAGTATGGCACAAGTCCCGCAAGAAGGCTTACCATCGAGAAAACCACCGACAGCCCCAGTTTTCCTCCGCTGCCCTTTGCATAGGACAGCAATGTGCCAAACCACTTCTTTTCTTCATCTGCTGTTTCTTCTCTTGATGTTTCTTCGTTCATTGTTTTCGTCTCCTCTTCTATGTTTTTTAATGATCCCCTGATCTGCTGTTTTTTATGTGTCCAAGTACCTGTCCGATCCCTTTTATCTCTTTAGGTTAACGTTCCACCCTCTTTGTTAGCTAACCCCTTAAACGGCCTCACCGCCCGATCCCTTTCGGAACCGGACGGTGAGTGTGGTTTCTTTAAATATTTAATTTGCAACTGCTCAAAACAATCTCATTATGTCATAAGGAATCCACCGCTTCGCGGCACCCCTTATGACCAATTCCCATCATTTCCTTCCAGCCGGGAAGAAAAAACTTCTCCAATGTCGACAATGCTTCGTTTGCCTCTTCATAAGGATAATTGTGGACCACGGGTTCAAACAGAGCCGTGAGATAGGCTGTCAGTAAAAGATGCAATTGCTGCTGCGTGATCTTAGGTGCGTTAATCCCCGACTTCCTTAGTTCGTTAAGATAGACCAGGAACTTATCCTGCGCCATTTCCGTCATATCATGAAGATAATTCTCATATTTGCTGCCTTTTGATCTTGCTATAAGCAGATGATAATCCTCCATATTTGGATAGACAACCTCACGCATCATATCTATAAAGGAATCCTGCCAGACCATCTTCCTGTTTTTCTTCACCGGTTCCTCGTATCTATGCATATGCGCCCTGCCCCAGTCCATCAGTTTATCCTCTGCGGGAGATACCAGCTGACAGAAGAGATCCTCCTTATCCTTACAATGGCGGTAGATACCCGCCGCAGTCATACCGCAGCGATCGGCAATGCTTCGCATTGATGCCTTCTCATAGCCCCTCTCAAGGAATTCTTCCCTGGCGGCCGCCATTATCTTAATATGGTTTACGGACTTATCTCTTGGCAATTTCCTCTTTGTTAACGATGTATGCTAACATCATTAGCTAACATGCGTATAAAATACCATGTTGAAAGCTGCTTGTCAAGTATTCCATCTCATTTTTTCGGCATCCGGGGAATACACCTGTTAACACGCTGCAGATAATATTCGTATTCTTTGCCGTACAGATCCTTAAGCCACTTCTCTTCGGTATTTATCAATATAACATAATTTTTCATGATCTCTCCTTACTTCTTCTTATATCCGCAGTCACAATACGGACCGCCGGATGCCAGTGTATATTCCCTGACAAAATCGGAGGCGCCGCCCAGTTCACTCATTGTATAGTCCAAATGGCACATCGCGGGAACCAGATCATAAAAACCATATTCCTTCATAAGTACGCATATCCCGCATTTATAAAACCTCGCCTCATATCCGCTGCCATCATTATACGGAATATAGTCCATGTTCCACGAGTACGGATTCCGGTCAGCTGCCCTTAAAGAAGCTGTCTTTTTCATTCCTTCAATATCGCTGTCAGTGAACTTCTTCTTTCCGCCCATACGGCAGAATATCTTTGTAGCCGTATTTGTCATTGCATGCTCATAATAGCGGGTAACCTCTTCCGCCGAAGGTCTCCTGTCCATGCTGAGAAGAAAAGCCGTTAAAACCGCACAGTTTACAATATTCGTTTTGAATCTGTCTTCCTTTTCAAACTCGGGCAGTTTTTCTATGATCTCCCTGTATTTTAACTTTGCGGCATTCGTTACCCTCTTCGCACCGTAATGATCATATCCAAGATCATCTGTAAGCGCTTTCCGAAAGTGCCCTCTAAATATCATCCACATGCCCGCCGGCATTCCAATATACTTCATTTATGATCACCTCTTAAGTGAAAAAGTCCGTGTCTGTATTCAGGTCTTATCAAAATATGATCATATTCAAGCAGAATGGCTGTCATTTCCTCGCCAGGACCGTGATCCATGGCTTGCTCTCATGATGATCGGAACTGACTTTGCTAAATCCGGCATTTTTTAATGCCGTTTCAATCTCTTCGCATTTTTTAATGCCGTTTCAATCTCTTCGATCGTATGGCATTTCATGCCTTCGATGATCTTCTCGAACTTAAGGCTCGCATTATCCGTACCGTCCGATTCATTGACGATCATGAATACTCCGCCCGGTTTAAGTACTTTGGCTACCTGACCAAAGCATTTTTCAAGTCCCGGCCAGAAATATATGGTTTCAAAAGCGGTAGCCAGGTCAAATTTTCCCTCAGGGAGATCCAGTGCGGATACATCGCCCTGTTGAACCCTGCATCTTCTGTTCTTTATTGCCTCCGAGTTATATTCGGATGCTATCCCCACGGACACGTCGGAATAGTCGATCGCCGTTACATGAGATAAAGGATACTTCTTAAGCAGCTCACCCGCATTTCTTCCTCCCCCGCATCCCAGTTCAACGATCTCTTCCGGGACGATAGTCTGAAGGTGCGACATTCCCCAGTCGGCCATTTTGGCATGGCCGCCGTTCATTCCGTTTACCATCATCTTTCCGAGGAACCCCTCCGGTTTCCTCGTCTGGCTCACATAGTCCTTAAACAATCCCATATCTTACTTCCTCCCTGTCAGGATGGCCGATCCGGAAAGTCCCATCCATGTAGACTCCCACTTGCTCATAAACATACCGTTTGTCGTATCTATCAGCCTCACTTCACTGTATCCCATATCTTTGAGTTTCTTAACGAAGGCCTGCATATCGCCGTATTTTGCTTTTGACATGATATCGTGTATAGCGAAGGTTCCACCCTTTTTCAGAGTACGCAGGGTTTCAAGAAGGATTGCCTGTCTGTCTTTGCTTGGAATATTATGATAAACATAATTGCTCGTCACGGTATCAAATGTTTCATCTTCAAACGGAAGCTTAACAGCATCGCCCTGCATGAAGACTGTGTTGTTCACGCCTTCTGCCTTTGCATTGCTCTCGCACAGGCCCCTGCTGAAAGAAGCATATTCCTTACCCCATCTGTCGATCCCGGTTAACGACGCCCCCGGATTTCTCTTGGCGCACGCTATGGTAAGCGCTCCGCTTCCGCATCCGACATCCAGTCCTTTTCCGCCGTCGGGGATTTTTACATACGACGCAACACCCTCTATTATCTGCTTTGACATCTGCCTGTTCCCATCGTAGGAAAATGCCCTATACATAAGAAACATCCATATCGATGCAATTATACACACAACCGTTATGACTGCAAGTATCGGTACAAGGACTTTCTTCACCGGATGTGCTATAGGTACGGTTGCAAATACTACAGTCAGTATCAGAAATATCGCTGCCGAGCATGAACTTCCCATTACCATGCCTTTAGGCATCCAGTTTCTGTAATCAGTTTTCATAATCTCAATCCTTTCCT
>ONRZ01000017.1 GCA_900320345.1 uncultured Lachnospiraceae bacterium
CTTTATGGACAGTGTTCCGATGGTGGCCATAACAGCAAATGTTGTGCTCCCGCTGCTTGGAAAGGATACATTCCAGGAAGTTGATATTGCCGGAGTTACCATGCCTATCACAAAACACGGTTATATCGTAAAGGATGTTAACAATCTTGCTGATACCATAAGAAAGGCTTTTGCGATAGCACGTTCCGGAAGACCGGGGCCTGTGCTTGTGGATATCACGAAGGATGTTACTGCCGACAAGGCTGAGTACAGGAAGCAGAAGCCCACGGAACTTGAACTTCCGAAGAGATTTACCGATGAAGATATAGAAACCGCCATAAAGCTCATAGAAAGATCAAAGAAACCCTTTATATATACGGGAGGCGGTACCGTCATATCCGGGGCGAGCAATGAGCTTAAGGAATTCGCACACAGGATAGATGCTCCGGTATGTGACACTCTCATGGGTAAAGGCGGTTTTGACGGAAACGATGATCTCTATACAGGCATGATAGGAATGCACGGTACAAAGACAGCCAATCTCGGTGTCAGCCGCTGCGATCTTCTTATCGCTATAGGGGCAAGGTTTTCGGACCGTGTTATCGGTAAGGCGAGCAAATTCGCCAATAAGGCAAAGATCCTGCATATAGATATAGATCCTGCGGAGATCAACAAGAATATAAAGACCGATGCAAGCGTTATAGGTGATGTTAAGGAGATACTCACCATCCTGAATTCAAAACTTAAGCAAAAGAATAATGAAGAATGGATCGCTTCAATAAAGGAACTTAAGGAAAAATATCCTTTAAAGTACGAGAGTGACAGGCTCACATGTCCGTTCGTGATCGAAGAACTGTACAGACAGACAAAGGGTGAAGCGATAATCACAACGGATGTCGGCCAGCATCAGATGTGGGCCGCACAGTATTATAAGTATAAGGAACCCAGGACCTTCCTTTCTTCGGGCGGTCTCGGCACGATGGGTTACGGCCTCGGAGCCTGCATAGGAGCAAAGGTCGGACGTCCCGACAAGACTGTGATAAATGTTGCGGGTGACGGGTGTTTTCGAATGAACATGAACGAACTTGCAACAGCCAGTCGTTACAACATTCCGATAATACAGGTTCTCATAAACAATGAAGTTCTCGGAATGGTCCGCCAGTGGCAGACTCTGTTTTATGAAGGCCGGTATTCAAATACGATCCTTACGGATAAGGTTGATTATCAGATGGTGGCAAAGGGACTCGGCTGTGAAGCGATGAAGGTTACTACCAAAGAAGAAGCAGTAGAAGCTATCGGCAAGGCACTTAAGCTTAATAAGCCGGTACTTATCGAGTGCGTGATCGATCCCGATGATAAAGTATTTCCGATGGTACCTGCCGGTGCGGCAATAGATGAAGTGTTTGACGGGGATGATCTTAAGCAGCGTAAGGGTTGATCCGTAATATTTGATATGAAAGCATTAAAGATCATTACAATTGTTTTAACAAGTATAGTGTTCATAACGGCAGCCGGATACGGTGTGATCTCATGTTATTATAATAATAAGTTTCTGTGCGGAACATATATAAACGGCCATGATGCAAATGCCATGAGTATAGACAGGGCGAATGATTATCTCGTGGATTCGTATCTTCCGGGTGTGGATTTTAAAAATGTAACACTTATGTTTGAAGGGCGCGACGGTTTAACGGAAACGATAAAAGGATCCGATTTCAAACTGAATGCGGATATGACCAAAGGACTTGATGAGATACTCTCATCACAGAAGCCGTATGAATGGCTTATGTATGCCCTGTATCCTTTCAAATACGATCTGGCTCCCGAGGTAACATATGATAAGGAGATTTTAAGGGAACATATCGAAGAACTTGAGTGCGTAAACAGGCCCAAGGAGCAGAAGGATGTCCTGGTTGAAATAAGAAAGGACAGATCGGGATACTATCTGTATGATGATATACTCGATGAACTGAACACTTCCAGGATATTTGACAAGGCATGTGCGGCTCTTGACGGAATTGATACAGCGGTTGTCAGGATAGATTTAAGCGATTGCTATATAAAGCATGATATCCCCGAAGAATACAGTGAAGTTGCAAGCCTGTATGATAAGATAGACAAGGTGAAGAATTCATGTATCAGCTATGAAGATGCTCCGATAAAATACCGGCTTGACGGTAAAACGGCAGTGGCATGGCTTAAGACGGGAAACGACGGGCTTCCGGTCCTTGATGAGACGGGAAATCTTGTTTTTGATGATGAGAAGATGCAGGGATATTTAGACTATCTTGCCAAAGCCTTCAATTCATCGGGCGGAGTTTTTGAATGGAAGAAGAAAAACGGTGAATTCGTAACCTTAAAAAATACAATGCAGGGCTTTGAGGTCGATAAGGAAGCGGAGGCCGAAAAGATCAAGGAGAATATGCTGCGCGGCGGCAGACTGACGAGAACACCGGTATATTCCAAAGAGGGCAAAGGCAGAGGAAAGGATATCATCGGAAAAACCTATATAGAGGTTGATATGTCCGCGCAAAAACTGTATTATTACGTGAACGGACAGTTGAGTATGGAATCCGATGTTGTTACCGGAAACCTTGCAAGAGGTAACGGCACACCGGCAAAGCTTTGTGATGTATATTTCAAGCAGAGGAACCGGACACTCAGGGGCCCGAATTATGCAACGTTTGTAAATTACTGGATGGCGGTTTCGGGACACATAGGCATACATGATGCGACGTGGAGAAGTAAGTTCGGCGGAGAGATATATAAAACGGCCGGTTCTCACGGATGCGTAAACGTACCGAAGAGCTTCGCGGCAGATCTGTATGAGGTGGTAGAAGTCGGTACGCCATGTATTATGTACTATTAATCCATAACTAAAAACACAGAGAGTTTTAAGCCTGCAGTTATGGATAAAATATAGACCTATAAACAAAGTCATTAAGGAGGAGAATATGAAAAGAGTTTATAACTTTTCGGCAGGTCCCGCAGTCTTACCTGAAGAAGTATTAAAAGAAGCTGCAGATGAGATGCTTGATTACAAGGGAAGCGGTATGTCCGTGATGGAGATGAGCCATCGTTCCAAGGTGTACGACAACATCATCAAGGAGGCCGAAGCTGATCTGAGGGAGCTTATGAACATCCCCGACAATTACAAGGTACTGTTCCTGCAAGGCGGAGCCAGCCAGTTTTTTGCCGAGGTTCCCATGAACATGATGAAAAATAAAAAGGCAGGATACATACTTACGGGACAGTGGGCTAAAAAGGCATTCCAGGAAGCCAAGATCTACGGTGAAGCGGTAGAACTTGCATCATCAGCCGATAAGACATTTTCATATATACCGGATTGCTCGGATCTTCCTATAACGGATGATATGGATTATGTATATATCTGTGAAAATAATACGATATACGGAACCAAGTTCCATGAATTACCGGATACAAAGGGCAAGGATCTGGTAGCGGATGTATCTTCCTGCTTCCTTTCTGAACCTGTTGATGTTTCAAAATATGCTGTCATCTACGGCGGTGTTCAGAAGAATGTAGGTCCTGCAGGCTGCGTGATAGCAATAATAAGAGAAGATCTTATTACGGATGACGTACTTCCCGGGACTCCCACAATGCTTAAGTGGAAGACACAGGCAGATGCCGATTCTCTTTACAATACACCTCCCTGCTATACCATATATATCTGCGGAAAGGTATTCAAGTGGCTTAAGAAGATGGGCGGACTTGAAGCGATGAAGGCACTCAATGAGAAAAAGGCAAAGATACTTTACGATTATCTTGACGAGAGCAAGCTGTTCAAGGGAACCGTGGAGAAGAGCAGCCGTTCTCTTATGAATGTTCCTTTTGTCACCGGAAATGAAGAACTTGATGCCAAGTTCGTAAAGGAAGCCAAGGAAGCCGGATTTGAGAACCTTAAGGGTCACAGGACCGTAGGCGGAATGAGGGCATCGATATATAATGCAATGCCCATAGAAGGTGTTGAAGCACTTGTTAAGTTCATGAAGGAATTTGAGAGCAAGAACCATCAAGCGTAAGCTTGATCCAGGATGGTTCTTGCGACAGGCCGCCGAACGAATGTGAGGGGGCAATACCTTGAAGCAAGAACTTATAATTTTTATAAAGGAGAATCAAAATGTTCAAGTACACTTGTTTAAATCCAATTGCTCAGGTAGGGCTTGAGAAGTTCACCGGCAATTTTTCAAAGACAGATGATATAAAGGATGCTCAGGGTGTCCTCGTAAGAAGCGCTTCCATGCATGATATGGAAATGCCCGAAGGTCTGCTTGCGATAGCAAGAGCCGGAGCCGGTGTCAACAATATCCCTCTTGAAGATTGTGCAAAGAAGGGAATAGTAGTGTTCAATACACCCGGAGCAAATGCAAACGGAGTTAAGGAGCTGGTTATTGCGGGAATGCTGCTTGCTTCACGTGACGTTGTCGGAGGCATCAACTGGGTAGAGAGTGCAAAATCAGAAGCGGATATCGCAAAGATGGCGGAGAAAGAGAAAAAGAAATTTGCAGGTACCGAGATACAGGATAAGAAGCTTGGTATCATCGGACTCGGAGCCATAGGCGTAAGGGTCGCAAACGTTGCAAAACATCTCGGTATGGAAGTTTACGGATACGATCCTTATATTTCCGTAGATGCCGCTTGGAACTTATCAAGGGATATAAAGCATGTGCTTGATATAAACGAGATATATGAACAGTGCGATATCATAACGATACATGTACCTCTTATGGACAGCACCAAGAATACGATCAACAAAGAAGCCATTTCCAAGATGAAGGACGGCGTTATCATCCTTAATTTTGCAAGGGATCTTCTCGTTGAGGAGACCGCTGTACTTGAAGCCATAAAGAGCGGCAAGGTAAGAAAGTACGTATCGGATTTCCCGAACCCGACAACAGCCGGACAGGAAGGCTGCATCGTTATACCTCACCTTGGTGCTTCTACGGAAGAATCGGAAGATAACTGTGCAAAGATGGCAGTCAAGGAACTAATGAATTATCTTGAGAACGGTAATATCGTAAATTCAGTGAATTATCCAAACTGTGACATGGGCGTATGTACTAATGCGGGCCGTATCGCGATAATGCATAAGAATGTTGCGAACATGATCTCAAGATTCACGGGTATTTTCGGTGATCTTAACCTTAACATTTCCGATCTTACAAACAAGTCAAAGGGCGAGTATGCATATACAATGCTCGATCTTGACGATCCCGCAACCGATGAGATAGTTAAGAAACTGGAAGCGGTTGACGGTGTTATCAAGGTAAGAGTGGTTAAATAAACCGTATCTAAAAGAAGCCTGCCAAGCGGGCTTCTTTTGTTTTTGGGAAAATACTGTAAATGAAAGGTGAAAAAATGACCGGATCTGAAGCTGTTGCATATATTGAGAGTTACGGATGGAGTGAGATGCGTCTCGGCCTTGACAGGACAAGACAGCTGGTGCATGCTCTCGGCGATCCGCAGAAAAAACTTAAATTCATACACGTTGCGGGAAGTAACGGAAAGGGAAGCTCCTGTGCAATGTTTGCATCCATCCTTCAGAAGGCCGGATATAAGACAGGTCTGTATACATCACCTTACATAGAGACTTTCAATGAACGGATAAGGATAAACGGAGAGGACATTCCGGGAGATGCTCTTGCGAAGATAACGGAAAAGGTACGTGATATCTCTGAGAGTATGGAAGATCATCCGAGCCAGTTCGAAATGGTGACTGCCATCGCACTTGAATATTTTTTTGAAGAAAAATGCGATATCGTGGTCTTCGAAGTCGGAATGGGCGGAGAGTTCGACAGCACGAATATTATAGATGCACCCGTTCTTGCAGTTATGACAAATATCGGTCTTGAACACACGGAGTATCTTGGCGATACGCTTGAAAAGATAGCGGGAACAAAGTCGGGGATAATAAAGAGCGGAAGCTGCTGCGTAAGTTACGATCAGGTTCCGGAAGTTGATAACGTGATAAGTAATGTCTGTAAAGAAAAGAAGGTGCCTTTAAAAAAGACTGATATTAACAGGATAAGTCTTAAGGAGCGCAGCATTGAGGGCCAGCGTTTTACATGGGATGAAAAGGAGTATCTGCTCTCGCTTTTGGGTCCTCATCAGCTTCACAATGCTGCTTTGGTACTTACCGGTATAGAAGCACTGCGGGAAAGGGGATACGTTATACCGGAAACCGCTGTTATGAGAGGTCTTGAAGATGTAAAATGGCCTGCAAGGCTTGAAGTGCTTAATAAAAACCCGCTATTTATACTTGACGGTGGTCATAACCCTCAATGCGCCTGTGCTCTGGCAGAGAGCCTTCCGGATATACTTAAGGGGGAAAAAGCAGTATTTCTTATGGGAGTGCTTGCGGATAAGGATTATAAGAGTATGCTTGAGAGCATCAGAGGATATGCATCCCTGTTCGTATGCGTAACTCCCGACAGTCCCAGAGCGCTAAGCGCACCGGAACTTAAGGATATCATAATAAAAAACGGAGACAGGGCCGTATCGTGTGACTCTGTCTTTGAAGGTATAGAAAAGGCTGTTGAGCTGTCCATGGGCAAAACCCCGATAGTTGCCTTCGGATCTCTGTATATGGCCGGAGCAATCCGCTCCGGATATAAAAAGATATCGGAAGAACGGATCAGATCTTAAAATCAAAATCCGGTCCGAGATCCTCCCTGTATTTATTCTCGGCTTCAACACCCTGTTCAGATGCAAGATCCATATATTTTATGAATACATCCTCGATCGGAAGCCCCATTTCCTTTGACAGTTCTTCCATAACGGGGCGGAGCTTCTCCAATTGTTCGGAAACGTGGGTGTTCTGCGGATCTATATCCTTAAGAGCCTCTTCCGCATATTTGTTTATCCTGTTTAAAAATGTTCTGTCGGCATCTGTCATGAAAATAGTCCTCATCTTTCACTAAGTATTAAAACAATGATATCATATTTTAACTGTTTTGATAATATGTCACTTTATGTTGTTATTATGAGTGTTTTTTGGTACAATATTTAGTGTATGTGCAAAAAGGAGGATAATAATGGCAGACATCAGACCGTTTAAGGCCATAAGGCCGGCAAAAGGACTTGAAGATAAGATAGCAGCACTGCCGTATGATGTATACAGCAGACAGGAGGCCGTTAAGGCTGTAGAAGGGAACGATAAGACTTTCTTAAGGATAGACAGGGCCGAGACATGCTTTGACGATTCTGTTGATACCTATGATGACAGAGTGTATGAGAAGGCCAACGAGTTGTTTCACGGGATGCTTGACAGAAATGAGTTTGTCAGGGATACAAGGGATTGCTATTATATCTACGAACTTACGATGGATGGGCGTTCGCAGACCGGTATCGTTGCATGTGCTTCGATAGACGATTATCAGAACAATATCATTAAAAAACATGAAAATACAAGGGCCGATAAGGAGGCCGACAGGATAAGGCATGTTGATGCGCTCAGTGCTCAGACAGGGCCTATTTTTCTTGCATACAGAGCAAACGAGAGCATAAACGAAACGATAAATGCGGTTAAGAAAAAAACGGCAATAAATGATTTTGTCTCGGATGACGGGATAAGGCACAGAGTCTGGATAATAGATGACGATAAGGATATCGAAGTCATATGCAATGCATTTTCAAAGATGGATTCCATATATATAGCCGACGGACACCACAGGTGTGCAAGTGCGGTAAAGGTCGGCCTGAAGCGCAGGGAAGAACATCCGGATCATACGGGTGATGAGGAGTACAATTATTTCCTGTCGGTGCTTTTCCCGGACGAGCAGCTCATGATAATGGACTATAACCGTGTCATAAAGGATCTTAACGGTCACACTGCTGATGAGATACTTTCGGAACTTAAGAAACTCGGAGAACTTAAGGAAAGAGGAAGTTCACCGTATAAGCCCGTAAAGAAGGGTGAAGTGTCAGTATACATTGACGGCAAATGGTACTCACTTGATATTGACGGGAAATATTTGAGCGATGATCCGGTAAAGGGACTGGATGTATCCATATTACAGGATAATGTTCTTAAACCGTTGTTCGGCATTGACGATCCGAAGACAGATAAGAGAATAGATTTTGTCGGCGGCATCAGGGGACTTTCGGAGCTTGAGAGAAGATGCAGGACGGACTGCAGGATCGCATTTGCAATGTATCCGACATCAATAAGCGAACTGTTTGCAGTGGCGGATGCGGGACTTTTGATGCCGCCCAAATCAACATGGTTTGAACCGAAGTTAAGAAGCGGTCTTTTCATTCACGATATATCATGATCTGGCTTTTAAATACTTTTACCTTATATTTTTATACAAGGAGATGACGGTATGGATAAGAAACTTTATAAGATGATGGACTGGGCAAGGATAGAGCAGATAGTGTATTCGGAAGAAGACAGCCCGCATGATTTCCTGGGAGGACATTATGTGACGGGCGGTATACTCATACAGACATATATGCCCGGAGTCGACAACATAAAGAAAATATGTGCCGTTGTCAGGATAGGGGATACGTTTAAGGAATATCCCATGGAACTTATGGATGAGACGGGATTTTATGCCGTCCTCGTAAGGAGCTTAAAGAAGGTAAGATACAGCTACTGTTACAAGATATACACAACCGAAGGTGAGTCATACGAACTTCAGGACCCCTACAGGTTTGACAGCACCGTGAGTGAAAAGGATATTGCAAGGCTCAATGCAGGCATACATTATGAATCCTATAATGTAATGGGAGCGCATCTTCGCGAAAAAGACGGTGTCAAAGGAGTATCTTTTGCGGTATGGGCACCAAATGCCGTCAGAGTCAGCGTTGTCGGTGATTTTAACAACTGGGACGGACGCCGGCACCAGATGAGAAGGCTTAAGGACGGAGGTATATTTGAGATATTCATTCCCGGAGTTAAGGAAGGTGCTGTATATAAGTACGAACTTAAGCTTAAGGGCGATATCATAAAGTTCAAGGCCGATCCTTACGGCTTCGGTGCTGAACTAAGGCCTGCCACGGCTTCGGTGGTAAGAAGTATCAAAGGATTCAAATGGACGGACAGCGAATGGCTTGAGAACAGGAAGGAATTTCAGGGTAAGGACAAGCCGCTAAGCATATACGAAGTACATCTCGGCTCCTTTAAAAAGCCCGATGACGGAAGGGAATTCTATAATTACAGGGAACTTGCACCTATGATAGCGGATCATGTTCTGAATATGGGTTATACGCATATTGAGGTAATGCCTGTCATGGAACATCCTCTTGATGCATCATGGGGTTATCAGGTCGTGGGATATTATGCTCCGACAAGCCGTTACGGCACGCCCGGGGATCTTATGTATTTTATGGACTATATGCATGAAAAGGGGATAGGAGTTATCCTTGACTGGGTACCGGCTCATTTTCCGAAAGACGATCACGGCCTTTCGGAATTCGACGGAACATGTCTGTATGAACATCTTGATCCGAGACAGGGATATCATCCGCACTGGAGGACTTCGATCTACAATTACGGACGCCCGCAGGTAAGCAACTATCTGCTCGCAAACGCACTTTACTGGATAAAGGAATATCATGCTGACGGCATCAGGATGGATGCGGTCGCTTCAATGCTGTATCTGGACTACGGAAAACAGGACGGACAGTGGGTTGCCAATATGTACGGCGGGAACGAGAATCTGGATGCGGTGGAATTCTTAAAGCATTTCAATTCAATACACGCCAAGATGGATGACGGTTCCATAGTTATAGCCGAAGAATCAACGGCATGGCCGAAGGTTTCCGGAAGTCTTATGGAAGACGGCCTCGGTTTTGATTACAAGTGGAATATGGGCTGGATGAATGATTTTACCGAGTTCATGAGATATGATCCGCTGTTCAGGACAGGACATTATACCGAGCTTACATTCAGCATGATCTATGCATATTCGGAACATTTCATCCTTGTATTTTCGCATGATGAGGTGGTTCACGGCAAATCTTCGATGCTTGGCAAGATGCCGGGTGACAATGCGGCAAAGTTCGCCAATCTGCGTGCCGCTTACGGTTACATGATGACCCATCCCGGAAAGATCCTGTCATTTATGGGACAGGACATAGGAGAGTGGGACGAGTGGAATGAGAACAGGAGCGTAGAATGGGATCTCCTTCAGTATGACGAACACCGGCTCTTCAACCTCTATATAAAGGACATGCTGAACTTCTACAGGAACAATCCCGCTCTGTACACACTGGATAATGAGATAGAGGGCTTCGAGTGGATAAACAATATCTCCGCAAACGAATGTATAATAGTTTTCCTGAGAAAATGTCAGGAACAGACACTTCTTGTAGTATGTAATTTTGCAAACATATCAAGGGATCAGTATAAGATCGGAGTACCTTTTGCCGGAAAATACAAAGAGATATTCAATTCCGACGATCAAAAATACGGCGGAACAGGATATGTAAATCCGAGAGTAAAGGTATCCAAGAAGGATGAATGCGACGGAAGGGATGATTCGCTCCGTATCAAAGTCGCACCTTTATCCGTTTCGGTATTCAGATATGACGGTGAGGCCGAGCCCAGAAAGGCTCCTGTAAAGAAGAAGAAAAAAGGCACAGCTTCCGGCAGGAAGGCCGTGAAGGATTTAAGGCACGAACTTGAAGAGAAGTACAACAGGGAAGAAAGAGGTCTTACAGACTGATCGGAGTCTGCTCCGATTGCTTTAAACTTGGATTTATGATATTATATATCGATTGAAAAGGCTTGCATTTACGGAATGTTCGGAGGTATATCATGTCGGTTTTACAGGCGATAATATTAGGTATAGTACAGGGATTGACTGAATTCTTACCCGTAAGCAGTTCGGGACATTTAGCCCTGATCAAAAATATCTTCAACGTTGAGACGGACGGAGGGATACTGTTTGACGTACTTCTTCATGTGGCTACTTTGGCTGCCGTATTTGCGGTATATTACAAGGATCTTCTTAAGATAATAGTTGAGTTTTTCGGTATCTGTGCCGACTGCTGTGTGAACATAGGTCGCTTTTTCAAGAATCTTTCTGCGATAAACCGCCAGGAATATAAGCCTATATGCACCAATCCGTACAGGAAGCTCACTCTGATGCTGATGATATCAACAATACCCACAGGTATAATGGGAGTCCTTCTGGATGACGTGGTTGAATCGGTTTCAGGTAATCTTCTGATAGTGGGTTTATGCCTTTTGGGTACAGGCGGGATATTGTTCGTGTCGGAACTTGTCGAGAACGGGAGCAAGAAGCAGAAGGAAGCAAATTTCGGAGATGCGCTTATAGCAGGTATAGGTCAGGGATTTGCTGTCCTGCCGGGGATATCGCGTTCGGGTACGACGATAACGGGATGTCTTTTGTGTGGATTTGACAGACGCTTTGCGGTAAAGTATTCATTCCTTATGTCTGTTCCGGCAATACTGGGTGCGCTGGTACTCGAACTTATCAAACTGCCGGGAGCGGACAGCACTGTTTCGGTACCTGTGGCAGGCTGCATCATAGCAATGATACTTGCAGCAGTCATCGGGTTTTTCGCTCTTAAACTGGTAAACGCTCTTGCAGTCAGCCGGCGTTTCAAACCGTTCTGGATATATTGTCTGGCAATGGGAGCGATATCCATCATCGTATTTTTGATCAAGCTTTGATACCAACCGGGAATGTGAGGGCATTTCCGAAGGATCCAAATATTGAGAAGGGGCAGGGGAAGTATAAGAATGGCAACGGGTTCTGCTAAAAGAAAAAGGAGTACCCAGACATCTGGTGCAAGAAAAAACTCCGTAAGAAACAGTAAAGTCAGTAAGAATACCGGCAATAAGAAAAATGCGGGAAATGACGGTTTGAGCAATGAGATAATACTTATTGCCGTAATTGCTTTTTCCGTTCTTTTGTTCCTTGGAAACTTAGGCGTTATAGGGAGTCTCGGCGATTTTATAAGTAAGATTCTTTTCGGTATATTCGGACTTGTCGCATATATTGTTCCGGTAATGCTCATTGTTGCAGCATTTGTATATACTTCCGGAAGGAATCACTCTGCTACGGGTGTCAAGATCTGGTCGGGTACCGTTCTTGTGATCATCTTAAGTTCAATGTCCCAGCTCTGGTTTCTGCCGGATAATGCAAGTGAGGCACAAACGGCAAAGGAGTATTATGAATTATGTTCGGGACTTAAGTGCGGCGGCGGTATTATAGGCGGGGTGATAACAAATATCCTTAAAAAAGGTGTCGGCACCGTGGGCGCAAATATTGTGCTTATAGTGCTCGCTCTCATTTGCATCATACTGATAACCGAAAGATCGATCATAGGCGGAGTCAGGATGGGCAGCCGTACTCTGTATGATAATGCAAGAAATGACATAGAAAGACGCAGGGAAAGGCGCGAAAACGAACGCCCGTTAAGAGAAGAGCAAAGAAGGATAAGAGCGGAAGAAAAGGAAGCAAGACGTCTGGAAGAAGAACGTATCCGCAGGCAGAAGGTAGATGAGCGTAATGAGAGATTACGGCAGCGCGATCTGGAACGCCTCAACAGAAAAATGGAAGCCGAACGCTTAAGGGAAGAGAACCTTCGCAAGAAAGAGGAAGGCCTGCCGCGTGTGGATATGAAGGTTTCCGGAGTGATCATGGACGCCGGTCTTAAGGCAGACAGGGCTGTGGAAAATGCCACTCCAAAAAGTACAGACATACACGAGATATCATATGAAGATAATGACAGTGATACATTAAGGGAAAATGCATATCCCGATGCAGTCCCTGACAGTGAGATAAAGGAAATCTATTCGGAGTATCCGCGCAACGAATACAGGCTGGGATATGAAAATGCAAGGTCAAGCCATTCAATAGCAGTTGACACCAAGGGTATGCCAAGACGGGAATATGAAGGCTATGACAGAAAGAAACTGGGAGATACCGCAGAGTTTGAAAGTGCGATCATAAATGAGACGATGCACCTTTCAAATGAATATGATTATGAAAGCAGAGTGACGGATGATGAGATCGAAACGGATACACGTTACACAGAACCTGACGCAGGCTATTTAAAAAAGAGTACTACGGTAGATGAGTACAAAAAGCCGTCCGTAACTATAAATGAGACTTCTTATGACAGTAACGAACAAAGTCCCGCGAAGCGCAATGTGACCGAAAAGAAGACAAAACGTGAGCCTGTAAGGGAATTCAGGTTCCCGCCGGTAAATCTTCTTAAGAAGGGAGCCGCAAAAACAGGCGGAGATTCAAAAAGAGTACTTGACGAGAAGGCTGAGAGACTTAAGGAGACACTGAGGGAATTCGGCGTGGGTGTCACGATGACAGGATATACACAGGGCCCCGCGATCACAAGATTTGAAATGAAGCCCGATGTGGGTGTCAAGGTCAGCAAGGTACTTAATCTCAGTGATGATATCATGCTAAGCATGGCTGCCAAGAATGTCCGTATAGAAGCTCCGATACCCGGTAAGTCTCTTATCGGTATCGAACTTCCCAATGAGGAGAACACGGCTGTAATGTTCCGTGATCTGATAGACAGTCAGGAGTTTAAAAAGTCCGAGAGCAAATTAAGTTTTGCGGTCGGTAAGGGATTAAGCGGCGAGACTGTAGTTGCAGATATCGGGAAGATGCCTCATCTTCTCATCGCAGGTGCTACGGGATCGGGTAAGTCCGTATGTATAAACACACTCATAATGAGCATACTCTATAAGGCAAGACCTGATGAAGTCAAGCTCATCATGGTAGATCCCAAGGTCGTTGAACTCAGTGTTTATAACGGGATACCGCATCTTATGATACCTGTGGTCACGGATCCGAAGCAGGCTGCGGAAGCCCTTAAATGGGGCGTTGTCGAAATGGACGACAGGTATAATAAGTTCGCAGAGTTCGGAGTAAGGGATCTTAACGGATACAATAAAAAGATCCAGTCTATGACCGATGTGCCAGAACAGGACCGGGGCAGTGTCCTTCCGAGGATAATCATAATAGTAGATGAGCTTGCGGATCTTATGATGGTCGCTTCCAAGGAAGTGGAAGAATCGATCTGCCGTATTGCACAGAAGGCCCGTGCGGCAGGAATACATCTTGTAATAGCAACACAGCGTCCTTCGGTTGATGTCGTCACAGGTCTTATAAAGGCTAATATGCCGAGCCGTATAGCCTTTTCTGTATCAAGCGGAGTGGATTCACGTACGATCCTGGATATGGTCGGTGCGGAGAAGCTTTTAGGAAAAGGTGATATGCTTTTCTATCCACAGGGATATACGAAACCTGCCAGGGTACAGGGCGCTTTTGTTTCGGATCAGGAAGTAAATGACGTCGTTGATTTTCTTAAGGAACACAGCGGTGGAAACGGCTATGATGACGAGATAGCACAGAAGATAAAGAATGCATCGACAAGCACAGGAGGAACTTCCGACCAGTCGGGTTCCCAGGGAGGCTCCGGAAACGGACGTGATGAACTTTTTGTTGAGGCGGCCAGGGCCATAATAGATAAGAACAAGGCTTCCATAGGAATGCTGCAGAGACTTTTCAAGATAGGTTTTAACAGGGCTGCAAGGATCATGGATCAGCTCGCGGATGCCGGGGTCGTCGGTGAGGAAGAAGGGACAAAACCCCGCAAAGTGCTTATGAGCATGGAACAGCTTGATCAGTATATAGAAGAATATCTTTAATTATAGAATTTGAAAACAGGAGGATGAAATGAAATCCGATATAGAGATAGCACAGGAAGCAAAAATGCTGCCGATAAAAGAGGTCGCAAAGTCTCTGGGGATAGAGGAAGATGATCTTGAACTTTACGGTAAATATAAAGCCAAACTGTCGGAAGACTATCTTAAGAAGATACAGAATAACGGTGACGGAAAGCTTATTCTGGTAACTGCGATAAATCCCACGCCGGCGGGCGAAGGTAAGACCACAACCAGTATAGGTCTTGCACAGGCAATGGCAAAACTTGACAAAAAGGCTATCCTTGCCTTGAGAGAGCCTTCTTTGGGACCGTGCTTCGGTATAAAGGGCGGTGCCGCAGGCGGCGGTTATTCACAGGTTGTTCCCATGGAGGAATTGAACCTTCATTTCACAGGCGACTTTCATGCCATAACAGCTGCAAACAATCTCCTTGCGGCAATGCTTGACAATCATATCCATCAGGGAAATGAAAAAAGAATAGATACAAGATCTGTCGTATGGAAACGATGTGTTGATATGAATGACAGGGCCCTCCGTAATGTAGTCGTTGGTCTTGGTGAAAAAACCGATGGATTTGTACGGGAGGATCATTTTGTCATAACCGTGGCATCCGAGATAATGGCAGTTCTCTGCCTTGCGAGTGACCTGAAGGATCTTAAAAAGAGACTTGCAAGGATAGTAATAGCCTACGATCTTGACGGCGATCCGGTAACAGCTGATGATATAAAGGCAGT
>ONRZ01000116.1 GCA_900320345.1 uncultured Lachnospiraceae bacterium
GGCAAGGGATATGGATTTGTCGTAGATGGCAGCGGTCTTATCATAGCGCACAGGGATGAAGACAAAAAGGGGAAAAATATATGTGAGTTTGAGGGTGGTGAAGCCCTGTTAGCTATCATAAGAGAGGAAGGTTCCGGCAGCTTTTTATACGCAGGGGAGAGCGATGATGATACCGTCTATGTGAACAGCATAGTGAATGACTGGTATGTCGTGATGGTTGTAAGCGGACGTGAACTTTATTCGGAGGTACGCAGCCAGCGTGCTGTTGTTATCGTTATATGTATACTGATATTCTCAATGATATCGGCATTCTATTATCTGGGTCATCGGAATGAGCAGAGGTATACAAAACAGCTTGAGGAAATGAGGCTTGAGGAGCAGAAGGTCACCTACGAGAGGAAGATGCTTGAACTTGAGAAGGACGCGGCGAATGCCTCAAATAAGGCAAAGAGTGATTTTCTTGCAAATATGTCCCATGAGATAAGGACACCGATGAATGCGATAATCGGAATGGATGAGATGATACTGCGTACATCACCGGGAGAACCGATAAGGAAATATGCGCTTGACATCCAGAGTGCAGGCAAGACGCTTCTGTCTATCATAAATGACATACTTGATTTTTCCAAGATAGAATCGGGGAAGATGGAACTTATTCCTGTGGAATACAGTTTTGCTTCGGTAATGAATGACGTAGTTAACATGACGATGAAGAAGGCGCAGGATAAGGCGCTTGACTATAAGCTTAAGGTGTCGGAGGATATACCGTCCAAACTGCTTGGTGATGAGATACGAGTCCGTCAGGTAATGCTCAACCTTATCAATAATGCGATCAAATATACACATGAGGGCAGCGTGTCGGTCGACGTGTCGTATGAAGCGGACTCGCAGATGCTTACGGTGATCGTCGCAGATACCGGGATAGGCATTAAGAATGAGGATCTCGGCAAACTGTTCGGTTCGTTTCAAAGGCTTGAAGAGGACAAGAACAGGAATATAGAGGGCACAGGCTTAGGGCTTAATATTACGATGCGTCTTGTCAACATGATGGACGGCTCGATAAGCGTAAGCAGCAAGTACGGGGAAGGCACGACCTTCACGGCCAGGATGAAGCAGGTTGTCACGGATGCGACGCCCGTGGGTGATTTTGCACAGAACCTGCTCAAGATGCAGGAGAACAGGGAAGAGTACAGAGCAAGCTTCATTACACCGGATGCGCACATACTTGTTGTGGATGATAATGATATGAATCTTGAAGTGATAGCAGGACTGCTTGAGGATACGAAGATCAATGTGACAACTGCACTCTCGGGAAAGGCATGCCTGGATATCCTGAGAGAAAGATCATTCGATGTGATCTTTCTTGACCAGATGATGCCCGGCATGTCCGGAGTTCAGACACTTTTGGAAATAAAGAAGGAAAAACTTGCGGAAGATACGCCGATAATCGCACTTACCGCAGACGCCATCGTGGGTGCAAGAGATACGTATATCAAGGAAGGTTTCACGGATTATCTGTCCAAACCGGTAATGTATAAGGCGCTTGAGGCCATTCTGCATAAGTATATTAATGAGAGACTTATAATGAAGCCGGACGGAGAAAACGCCGCGGGAGCGGAAGAACCATCGGCGGAACGTCCTGTGATCCTTGTGGTAAGTGATTCCAAAGATAAGCTTGATGCGATGAAGGAACTGCTTGGAAGCAGGTATAAGGGAGTGTTCGTCAGAGATGAGGATAAGGCTTCAAAATACCTTGAGAAGCATAAGGTTGAATTTGTTATAAGGGATATATGATGTTAAAACGATATGATATAATTCATATATAAATTTTTAAAGGAGGGTTACTTATGCGTTATTCTATTGAAGGCGGAAGCCTGCCTGTATTACTGGTGCAGTTGGATCCCGGCGAGAAGCTTATAAGCGAGGTCGGCGGGAGAACATGGTGCAAGGGCGATGTTGTTACGGAGAC
Source organism: uncultured Lachnospiraceae bacterium (assembly GCA_900320345.1). Classification (GTDB taxonomy): domain Bacteria; phylum Bacillota; class Clostridia; order Lachnospirales; family Lachnospiraceae; genus UBA2868. The sequence goes on from ONRZ01000116.1 coordinate 1,970, forward strand.
AACCGGAGGAGGCGGTGTCGGTGGAGCATTGGGAAGGATGCTTACGGGAGAGAGTCTCTTTATGAGCACATACACGGCACAGAGTCCGGCCGAGATCGCATTCACATCTTCATTTCCGGGCAGTATAATCGCACGCGAATTAGGTCCCGGCGAAAGTATCATTGCTCAGAAGACAGCGTTTCTGTGTGCTTCATCGAGCGTACAGCTGTCGGCCACGGCCAATAAGAAAGCAGGAGCCGGACTTTTGGGTGGAGAAGGATTCATTATGCAGAAGATCACAGGTCCCGGCATGGCATTCTTTGAGATCGACGGTTACTGCAAGGAATATGAGCTGGCTCCCGGCGAACGTATCGTTTGTGATACCGGTATAATGGCTATTATGGATGAAACGGTTACCATGGATGTGGAAACCGTGAAGGGACTGAAGAATAAGCTCATAGGCGGAGAGGGTCTGTTTGATACTGTGCTTACCGGTCCCGGTAAGGTTTACTTACAGTCGATGGCCATACCCAAGGTTGCGCAGCTTATCATCCCGTATCTTCCCAAGAAATAGCAGATCAGAAAACATTACATCTCGGTTACAGATCGGCAGGGCAAGGAAGCCCTGCCGTTTTGTTGTTTTGTATCTTAAATTATACAAAATATGACCAAATAGACACGAAAAACGACCGAACAGACACAAGATATTGTGTTGTGTATCAATATACTTAATAATACATTTCATGGGGAGTGTGACGGGAAGGAGGCCTGTTATGAGGAAAATCAAGAGGATGCTGGCATGGGTATTGGCTGTAGTGATGACGGTGACCATGCTTCCTGTAAACACACTGCCTGTAAAAGCGGCAGATAATAATTTATGGACGGAATACGCCAGTGAGGTTACAAGGAATGCCGACGGAGTATATGAGATTTCCACTGCGTCACAGCTTGCCTGGGTGGCGAAGGCTGCAAATGACGGAACATTGGAGCAGGGATGGTATGATACGCAGGGTAATCACTACTATACATTCCGTCTTTTAAATGATATAGATCTGTCGGACCATCTGTGGATCCCAATAGGTAACAGTTATAATAATATGATCCGGTTCAGAGCTGTTTTTGACGGTGCGGGACATACCATATTGGGTATGCGCGTCGGTACTCCGGATGATTATCTTGCGCAGGGTTACGGCGGACTGTTTGGCGTTCTCGCAGGCAGTGTAAGAGAACTCAGTATTGCCGATTCCACGGTCTATGCCACTTCCAAAACAGACGGTTTTGAATGTTATGCGGGACTGCTTGCGGGATATCTCGATTCATATTCTGGAAGTGTCTATCGATGCAGCGTTGACGGTTCCGTATACATTGAAGGAAGAAACTTCTCGTATTCAAACCGGTATAACAGTGCGGGCGGATTATTTGGTGTCATAAGCAAGGGCAAGGTCGATTCATGCCGGTCAAACGCCGGGCTGTATGTAAAGAAGATCGATGGCGTGAGCGGGAAGGCTTCCCTGGGTGGAGTCACGGGATCCTATGCGGATGATGAAAACGCAGGTAATCTACTGATCATTAATTCCGTTTCAACGGCAGAAACCAATACCGATGCAACTGCTTCATTATCCCTGGGTGCATTCACGGGTTCGGGATCATATGGAACGATAAAGAACAGCTTCGCGAGAATAACATATAAAGGCGGCACCAGGGAACTCGGACAGGATGCTCCGAAATTAAGTTATAATCTGAAAACAGCGACGAATATATGCGCTTATGAGAAGAACGAAGGTACCGATACGACCGAACGTTCAATACACGTCTTATCCAAGGATTCGGAACATGTTTCGGAGAACAGTATTCCTCTTGTTACACTTAAAAGTCAGGATTTTGTAAATGCTCTCAATTCAAAAGCACAGCCGATAGAGGGTGCAAAGACATGGAGCATATCTGACAGCGAGAATGACGGTTTTCCTGACATCAGGTTTGCCGGTCTGCCGGTTTATCATACGGCAGAGTTCATCTCTGCAGGTGAAACTTTATCAACACAGAAGATTGCCGATGGTGATAAGGCAGAGAAACCGGATGATCCTGCAAGAAAAGGCTATACTTTCTTGTATTGGTATACCGATGATGAAAATACGGAATATGACTTTGCCCTTCCTGTTACTTCGGATCTTACATTAAATGCAAGATGGGATGCGCATGAACATATCGTGGATTTTGATACCAAGGGCGGATCTTATGTGTATCCGCAGGTTGTTAAGACTGACTGCAAGGTCATAAAGCCGGCGGATCCCGTGTATAACGGATATGTGTTCAAGGGCTGGTATGAGGATGAGGCATATTCAAACCCATGGGATTTTAATACCGAGACGGTAGCCCACGATATGACTTTGTATGCAAAGTGGGATGTTTCGAGTCTTCCGGCTGTTGCGGGAAGGATAACATCCTTAAGGTCCGGTGCAGGTATAGAGGGTGCGACTGTCACCCTTTCGGGTAATGGGATAGATAAGGAAGTAAGAACGGATACCTTCGGGTTTTACCGTATTGATGATATAGATGCGGGAACTTATGAGATATGTGCGTGGGCTCCCGGTTTTATCTCAACGAGTGAGCCGGCGCTTACAATAACAGACGGCTCAGGCTGCTGGGATGCGGAGCTTGAGAGTGCATGGTCAGGCGGAGGCGGCGAAGAGAAGAAGGTTAAGACGATATATGTCAATGTAAGCTGCAAAAGTACCGGTATGAAGCTGTCACGCGTTACCGTCAGATACACGGGGGACACCCTGACAGGCATGGGAATGACGGATGAGAACGGCTGTGTGATCCTTGATGAGGTTCCGGACGAGGCATATACCTTTGAGATAAACAGGGACGGCAGGAAGAAAGGATGGAAGGATGCAGTTGCAAAAACGTTTGACGGGACGGAAAAAAAAGGTGACCTGTATGTTGACTGTGCCCTTGAGCCCGAATATCAGGAACTTGAGGTTAATGTTAAGGGATACGACCCGGTAAGCGATAAGGATGACCAGCCGCTTGAGGGAATAAACGTCACCCTTAAAGGCCTGCATCCTGAGGATAACAGGATAGTTCTTGTGGATGATGTGAAGGCTGTTACCGATGCGGACGGTAAAGTTTATATTGATTCGCTTGCACCCATCACATGGGTGGTATCGGCAGGGGCTACACCATACAAGACCGTTTCGGAGACTGTAAAGAGCAATGATGCAGGTGAACTTACTCAGGCTATGCGGATAAGGATATTTTCAAGAACAGTCAGGGGCAGGGGAGCGGCAGTACGGGGAGAGATCCCTTAAAGGTTAAGCTTTCGGGAGTTGCCGGAACCGTTACGGAGGGCATTTCAAGAGAGTCTGAACTTGACACAAACGGTGAGGCTCTGTTCGAACGCCTTGCTCCCGGTGCCTATAATCTGTCGGCAGCAGGCTCTGTCAAGCGTTATGTAGCCGTTCCGGCAGGAGCAGACGGCAAGGAGATATACAGTTCTACCGAGGATACAAGGTACGGTCCGAAATATTTCTATGCCGAGTTTGGCGGCCGGGGCAGTACCAACGTCGGCTTCGGAGCAAACATAACCACTACTTTGCGTGTTGCGGCTACTCCGGTCACTTTTTCGGGAACCCTGTACAAGGCAGATATGGATAAGAACGGTGAGATTAAGGTTACACCGCTTAAGGATGTCAAGCTTGCCGTAAAGCCATCATATTATTATCAGCAAAACGGAGCCTCGGAGAAGGAGATCAGGACAGATAATGACGGACATTATTCTGTAACGCTTCTTCCCGGGTTATATGGTGTGACTGTTAAGGATAATTTTTATAACGATTACTTCGGCGGGCACCTGATATATCATACGGGTGCAACAGACACCTGTTACTATGATTACAATATGCGCGGCTGGCCATGTTACGGACAATGGACAGGGACACGGAAGTCCGCATGGGCATGGCTGTCTTCGGGTACACAGAAGCCTTACGCAGACATTGCGGGAATGAATCTGTCATCCGGAGATGTTGTGGCGGATCTTGTTATGATGGA
>ONRZ01000121.1 GCA_900320345.1 uncultured Lachnospiraceae bacterium
GGAGAGACAGAGAATGAATAAAACAGATATGCAAAGGAAATTACATGATCTTCAGGATCTTAAGTATCGTGATATGCAGATAAAGATAATCCCCACGATCAACCCCGGGTCGGTGATAGGTGTGAGGACCCCGGAACTTAAGACCATGGCAAAGGAGATATTGAGATCGGGAGATCATAAGGATTTTCTGAATAAATTGCCTCATACATATTTTGAAGAAGATCAGCTGCATGCTTTTATCATCTCGGGGATAAAAGATATGGATGAATGCATGGAGGAAACCGAGAAATTCCTGCCCTATGTGGATAACTGGGCTACATGCGATCAGATGTCTCCGAAGGTATTTAAGAAGAATAAGGAAGTGCTTCTTACGCATATAAAAGAGTGGATCGGCTCCGGGAAAACATATACCGTGAGATTCGGAGTGGGAATGCTGATGGAGCATTTTCTGGATGAAGACTTTGATCCTGTGTATCCTGAGATGGTTGCCGGATTGCGAAGTGAAGAGTATTACGTCAATATGATGATCGCATGGTATTTCGCCACTGCTCTTGCAAAGCAGTATGAAAGTATCCTGCCTTTTATTGAGGAGAAAAAGCTTGATGATTGGACGCATAACAAAGCCATCCAGAAAAGTGTGGAGAGCAGAAGGATCACGGAAGAACAGAAAAAGTATCTCAGATCATTGAAGGTACCACGCAAATAAACAATAAAGCAATAAAACATATTTTTTGTAATTATGGATACAGCGTACTAAATATGGTAAAATATATCGGGCGAAGACATCGCAGGCAGTTATGGATGTTATGTGTTTCAGGGAATGAAGGTAACCATGCATTATTCGATCATTGGCATTTTGGCGCTTATCCTCCATTTTATAATAAACAGACGGGCTCTTAAGAAGATCCGGGTTCAGGACGCTGCTGATAAAAAAGGGCTTAAAGAAGCACTTTTCTACAGGCATTTCCTCATTGCGGTGACATGCTATTTTATAACAGATATAGCCTGGGGATTTTTGTATGAGCATCACGAGATCCCTGTGCTTCATCCTTTTGTCTATTCGGATGCGGTTTTTTATTTCATTTTCATGTTCCTTACAACGCTTACCTGGATACGTTATGTAGTTGCTTATCTGGACAAGCGTAATCTGCGCAGTAAGGCTCTTCTGTATGCGGTATGGACGATGTTCGTACTTGGCATTCTGTATCTTATGATCAACCGCTTCCATCCTTTCATATTCTCATTCAGCGAAGATCATGAATATATACCGGAATCGGGAAGATATATAGCATTTGGTCTGCAGATCATACTTTATATGGTGACTTCATCATACATGCTGTATATAGCCCGAAAAACACGCGGACAGGAGAAGACACGCTATGCTGCAGTGGGACTTGCAAGTCTGGCGATAGAGATATTCCAGATATTTCAGATACTTAGTCCCGCGTTTCCTTTTTATGCAATGGGACTCATCATAGGAACCTGTGTGGTCCATTCATTTGTGGAAGAAGGAGAGAGGAAGGAAAAAGAGGTATATGACAACATCGCGACAAGCCTGGCGGAAGACTACGAAGCGATGTATTACATCGATATAGAGTCGGGAGAATACCGGGAATTTTCCACAAGTGAAGAGTACGATTCCATGAACGTACCCATGACCGGAAGGGACTTCTATGCCGAGACCAGGGAAAATGCCAGAAGATACGCACATCCGGATGACAGGGAGTTCGCTGAGAGTCTGTACTATAAAGAGACGATGTTAAAGAACCTTGAAGGAAGAAGATCGTACTCATACAAATACAGGATAATGGTAGGAGATAAGCCGAAATACTTCCGTTTTACCGTAATGCGTGCCGGTGATGACAAGCATTTCGTCCTGTATGAGAAGGATATAGATGATGAGATCACGGCTGAATCCATGCGGCTTAAGGATCAGAAAAAAAATATCACATTCGGTCAGATAGCGGAAAGCCTGGCATCCAACTATGATGCCATCTATTACGTGGATGTGGACGATGGCAGTTATGTCTGCTATGAATCCGATCATACCTACGGACAGCTTGAGATAAGAGGTTCAGGTGATGATTTTTACAGTGAAGCCGCCGGAAACATTCCCAAGCTGGTCAATAAGAATGACAGGGATACTGTTGCGGAATTTCTTGACAGGGATCGCCTGACATCTGCGATGGGAAATCATAAAAGACACAGTATCGATTACAGGGTTATGATCAATAACAGATCGCAGCATTTCAGGATGACGGTAAGAAGATCCAGCGACGGGACTCATTTTATCATCGGAGTTGAGAATATCGATGCGGAAGTAAGAAAAGAAAAACAGGTGCTCAGAGCACTCAATACAGAGAAGGAACTTGCAAGGCGCGATGAACTGACCGGTATCAAGAACAAGACGGCATATATGGAACTGGAGAAATCGGTACAGTCAAATATGGATAACGGTATGGATTATCTTCCCTTTGCCATAGTTGTATGTGATGCCAACAATCTTAAGAGTATAAATGATAATGAAGGTCATGTGGCAGGCGATGAATATATAAAGGCATCAGCTGAACTTCTGTGTGATGTTTTCAGTCACAGCCCCGTATTCAGAGTGGGAGGAGACGAGTTTGTCGTGTTCTTGCGCGGTAACGATTTTTCGGCCAGAGATGAACTGATAGGGAAGCTCAGAAGACAGGTCAGGAGGAATCAGGAAATGAACAACGGACCTGTTCTGGCGGCGGGAATGTCTGAATACGTACCCGACAAGGACAATATGGTATCGGAGATATTCGACCGCGCCGACAGAAAAATGTATGAGGATAAGCTCGATCTGAAAAACATAACCGATTAAAATGCACATTTACTCTTATGGTTCATTTGTGATATACTAGTTTAACTTTGATCAGGAGGAATATTATGAAAAAATTTATTTTACCCGTTATCGCGGCGGCTCTGATCCTTACGGTAAACGTAAAGGGAGTAAAGGCAGCCGGATTCGACCCGCTTTATTATGCGCAGAGATATCAGGATGTTGCCAATACGGTAGGCTGTGATGAGAAGGCGCTCTATGAGCATTATGTAACGATAGGCCAGAAGGAAGGCCGGTATCAGAATGCGGAGGAGGAATGTGCCGCAACAGCAAGGACGATAGATATACAGAATGCCAAGGCTGCGGGAAATACGGAAGCTGTTGACCAGCTTTTAAAACAGCAGAAAAAAGCTGAGGAAGCTGCCGCAGCAAACACTGCCGGCGCAAATGCTCCTGCCACGGTCAATATACCTGTTGCGGGAAGTTATGTGGATGTTGATATCGCGAATCAGACGATGACCTTATATCAGAATAATATCCCGGTCCTTGTTTCGCCGTGTGTGACCGGAACCCCGAAGAACGGACGCTCCACACCTACGGGTGTATGGTATGTTCTTGAGAAAACTCCGGGCAAGCGTCTTAAGGGTCCCTCGTGGGATGTGTGGGTCGACAGATGGATGAGGTTTACGCAGGACAGCTGCGGACTTCATGATGCATCGTGGAGAAGGAAATTCGGAGGAAATATCTATCTGTCAAACGGTTCTCACGGATGTGTGAACCTGCCAAAGGATATTGCATATACGCTGTATGATCTTGTAACTGTAGGCACGCCCGTGATCGTACGATAACGATAAGGGCAATACATATTAATCAAGGAGGCGCTATATATGGATAAAAAGGCATTATACAATCTGAGTTACGGTGTGTTCATGGTGGGAACGAAGTCAGGTGACAGGAAGAACGGATGCATCACAAATACCTGCATCCAGGTCACGAACGATCCTTTAAGGGTAGCGGCTGCCGTGATAAATGCCAATTATACGGCAGAACTCATTAAGGAGAGCGGCATGTTCACGCTCAGCATGCTTGATAAAACGGTAAGTTTTGATACGATCAAGCATTTCGGTTTCCAGTCGGGAAGGGACGTTGATAAGCTGGCGAACCTGACTCTGCCGGAAGATGACAACGGGATCCCGTATATGGGCTGGAGTGCCTGTGCAATGTTAAGCTGCAAGGTAGTTGACAGCATGGATCTTGGAAGCCATACACTGTTCATAGCAGAGGTTACGGATGCTAAGGTGTTGAGCGATAAGGCTCCTCTTACATACGCGGATTATCAAAACGAAGTTAAGCCGAAGCCGGCAAAGGTTGACAGTGAGAAAAAAATTGTCGGCTGGAAGTGTAAGATATGCGGTTATGTATATGAGGGCAGCGAGCTCCCGAAGGATTACTCCTGCCCTATATGCGGTCACGGTCCGGACGATTTCGAACCTGTATATGCTTAATAAACACTTACAAAGATCATATGTATTTTAATATGGTCTCAGTCAGAACGGAAGCCTTAACGGGCTTAGAGAGGTGGGCATTCATGCCTGCCTCTTTTGATTTATTTACATCTTCTTCAAAAGCATTTGCCGTGGTGGCGATAATGGGTATTGTTGTTGAATCCGCCCTGCCCATCTGCCTTATCTCCCCGGTAGCCATAAGTCCGTCGATACCGGGAAGTATTATATCCATAAGGATCACATCATAGAAACCTTCAGGTGCTTCGGCGTACATTTTGACACCGTCTTCACCCGTAACGGCAGCACGCGTTTCCGCGCCTTCCGCTTCAAGTATGGATTCGGTTATGGTGCGGTTTATGTTGTCGTCTTCGATTATGAGTACTCTGATACCCTTAAGGCTCTCACGGTTGGAAGTCTTCTTGCCGGAAAGTGAAGTCTCCGTTTCGTGATCTATGTCGAAGGTGATGCTTACCGTGAACTTGGAACCTATGCCCTGGGAACTCTTGACCTTGATCCTGCCGTCCATGAGCTCGATCAGTTTCTTTGATATTGTAAGTCCAAGTCCCGAACCCTGCTGCGAATTACCCGATCCTTTGAATTCCTGGGAAAATGGATCGAATAATGTAACCTTATCATCATTGACAATATTTTCATGTACCCTGAAGAATATGATATCTCCGTCACGGGTGAACTTGATCGCGTTATCAAGTATATTGACGAGGGCCTTCTGCAGGTGCATCTCGTCGCCAAGTACGTAAGGATGGGCAAAATTATGGAATTCGGTCGTGAGAGTGACTTCCTTTCCCACAAGTTCACCCGAAACGATGGATACGCAGTTCTCGGCAAACAGATTGATGTTGATCGGTCTGTGGATTATTGAATTGTCTTCAAGGCTGCTTATATCAAGTACATCGTTTAACAGTGACTGAAGATGATTTGATTCATTGGTCATGTTCTCAAGATATTTGCTGACCTTGTTCACATCGGTTACATTTCTCTTTGCCATCTCCATGAGTCCCATGACACCGTTGAGAGGAGTCCTTATATCATGCGAGAGATTGGTAAGGAACTGGTTCTTGGCTTCGTTGATGGCTTCTGCCTGGCGCTTTGCGGAGTCCACCCTGTGC
>ONRZ01000180.1 GCA_900320345.1 uncultured Lachnospiraceae bacterium
GGATGGTTTGTTCTGAATGTGTTCAGTGCGCCCATGAACTGCATCATTGATTGTGGGTTCATTTCATTCCTCCTTAACTGCAATAAGATTACATTTATCTCATATTGACTATGTTGGTCGGTGCAGATCAGCTAATATTTTCTTACTATTTCCACTCGGATTATTTTTACAAAAATACCACCTATTGTTGTGACTAAAAAAGTCACAGACTATATATGGTTTTATGCGATAGGAACAGGAAATTCCTTAAGATCATCAAGTCTTAGAAAAATAGCTCCGCAGTTAACCCCGCTTCCAAGACCCATCGCACACCCTCCGTCTATACAGAGAAGGTTCCCATGCTTATGCATTTCAAGCCTGTTAAAGTCCTCATCACCTTCATAGAACATGTATATTTTCTGTACAGGCACATGACCGGTCACGAAAGTATAGTCATACCTATCATATATGTCTTCTGCATGGCTGTCATCCCCGTCCCTATATATGGAATTCCAGACTATTTCGTTTACCTGTTCATATGTAAGCTCATTATATCTACGATTCTCACACTCCGGCAGGTAGAATGAATGCGTCAGGCATATTTTCTTACCGTTTATATCCAGGATCTTGATCACTTCCCGACTGCTTAGCCATTCCATAAGCTCTTTTTTTCGGCTTTTTCCAATGTTACCGTATTTCTCAAAGGTGGTTATCCCGCCGTTAAAGAACAGCCAAAGATCAGCATCTATACCGTCACAGCCCGGGCCACCGTCCATAGGGACAGAATTCAGCATCAAAAACTCGTGGTTTCCGAGTATAAGATCCATGTTTTCATGTTTCTTTATATATTCGAGTATTCTGATGCCATCAGGGCCGCGGTCTATCGCATCTCCGATGACATAGAGCATATCCGAGTCTGAAAATCCTATCAATTTTAATCCCTTTTCAAAGGTCCTGTACTGCCCATGCAGATCTGAAACTGCGTATGTTGCCATTCTATGCCCCCGTGAAGACCCTTAGTTCTATAATACCATACAGAAATGATTTGTTTAAGAATAACGTTGTTATTTATCAATGTTCGTTTTCCCCCTTCTTTTTCTCGGGACCACAATATCTTGTCAAAAAATACGCAAAAGCGTCACATTTGGTATTGAATGTATACTGTTAATCATGTATACTGTCGTCAAACATCTAAGGAGGGGACTCATATGAACAGATATAAAGTATCAGGATTCAGATCTGTCAGGGACAAAGAAAGGTTCTGCTTAGAACTCTCTCACGACATACATATAAAAAGCCAGGAAATGCGTGGATTGACTTTTGAATCTGAAAAAGAGATCGGCAACCTGATGGATGGGATAAAGAATAAAGCACTCTGTCAGGGACTTAAGGTTGCCGTTTTAAACTCATAGAATTTTCTTTCCATAGTAAGATCAAACTGTGATAGAATAATTTAAATGGGATCATATGGGAACTGCCCCCACAGCTCCCGGTTAATTCCAGCTTGTATAGTCATAAGAAATCCTATTGTCTTCCACCATTAAAACCGCCAGGACCACCCTGTGGACCCTGACCGCCTCTGTCACTGAAATTTTCAGGAGGATTATCCATTCCTCCTCTGTCACCACCATTTTGTGGTTCTCCCTGATCACCGGGCCGCTGCTCACCGTTTCCACCTCCGGGACCTAAATTCCCCGGATCTATGTTTCCGTCAGAAGGAGCAGGGGGTCCCTCAAAGCCCTGATTACCGGCATCCCCCTGCGGCGGTGCCATGTTTCCGTTATCCATGGGAGGCTCATTATTATTTCGTTCTTCAGTCCTGTCAGAAGGAACAGCATTATTCCCGGAAGGTCTGTCATTTCCTCCCTGTCTGCCTTCATTCGTGGGATTAACATCTTCGAGTGGTTTCATATCTGCCGAAGGTTTATCATTATCGGCCGGCTTCTCTTCCGGAACATCTACGGTCTGTCCATTGTCCATATTATATGTTCCGGATCCGTTTAAGATATCTTCTACGGAATCAGTCTCATTCTCCGGAACAGGATCCGTGTTTATATCATTCTTCTTAGGTTCTTCTTTTTCCTTTTTGATCCTGTCATACTCATAAACTATATCCCTGACGCTCTTACCGTTCCATTTATCCCTGTCTATTGTATCATCCGATATATCATCAAGACGGTCTACCATCATCTTCTTACCGGCAGATATCCCCTGTTCATGGGCGTTCCTTAAATCATCATCAGATACCTTTGAAGTTATCGGCTTTATCCCTTCATGCTTTGCAACCGTCTTATCAAGCCTTTCCACCAGCTTATCCGTATGGGCATCGGCTCCTGTGTTTGCGGTCACCACCACATAATTATCGCTTTCATCGGCAAAATAGCCCTCTGCATCTATCTGGTCTATAGTGTTATCTATGGCCGTTTCGATATCTTTATACTTAAGTTTGCTCACATCAAGTGATGATACTATGTTGCTGCCATCGTCGTTTACCCCGCTTACACTGAGCACCTTATCAAACCTGTTTATCGAATACTCTATGGAGGGATTGACATCAAGACTTACCGTACCGTAAGGCGATAAATAGGCATATGAACCTGTTCCTGCCACGATCAGAAGGACTGCAGCTGCAGCTATCGCAGGTATGAATCTGACTATATTGGATCCAAGGCTTCCCTTAACGGTGATCTCCTGGCCGATATCGTAACTTTCATCCTTGACACCGATTATATCTCCGCTTTTAGTCATCACGGTCGCTTCGCCGTCTGATATGTCAAGTACTACTGCCTTCATGTTCTCCCTCCTTCCTTAAGATTTTTCTGTCTAACTGCCCTTTGCATCTTTTCTTATATACTGCAGGTAATCTGCAAGCAGCGGGTATTCTCCGTTGAGTATCACTACCGCCATTATTATGTAGCGCCTGTATCTGTCTAAAAGCTTTAAGGATATCTTTAACTGCTTCTCTATCTCCTTAGCCGGCATCCGTCCGGCTTCCAATACTGACGCAAGCACTTCCTTATTATCAAGGATATATGTTATGGCCTTTGCACATTCTCTTTTTGTCTTTCCTGCCTTGGGTGAACACCCCTTAAGGTCACGGAATGTAAAGCCGTATTTTCTCAGTTTCTCGTTTATCTCTATTATCTCTTCCTTAAGGCTTAGGTTCGTTTTATTCTGTTCATCTGTTTCGGAGCTTTCCCTTGATACTGCCTTAAGGACCTCACTGTGTTCCTCGTAATCCCCTTCCCCGGTAAGAAGCTCCGGACTGTATGACACTTCTGCTTCGTACTTCTTAATGCTCCTTAAGTGGTCTATAATGGCCCTGTCTATCACAACCTTGGCAAATCCGGCAAAATCACCCTTATCCGGTTCAAAACTGTCTATCGCCTTGTTAAAGGCAGACAGGGCAACAGACCATTCATCATCACTTCTTGTTATATACCTGCCCGTTGCCTTTGAAGCAATCCTTAGAATGGTCTGTTCATTATCACGGATAAATAATTATACCACTTATCTTGAGAACAATGACATGAACCAGTTCCCAAATCTGGTAAATATGTTATCTGCCGCGGCATTTGTACCGTTATTGGCAGCTCCGCTTTGCTGCATTGCCGGTTTTTCAGAAGGCGTGCCTGACCCATCATCATCTGCAGGTTTTTCAGGTCTCTGTCCCATACCTGTATCTCCATTCCCCTCTCCTTCAGGCAGCTGCGGACGTGCATCGATGCCTGCTTCTTCAAGTGCTGTACGGAGAGCCTCCATTGCTTTCATCTCAGCTTCTCTTAAGGTATCAACATCATCTGACCCTTCCTCAATTGCTGTATCAAGGGCAGCCTTTGCTGATTCATATTCACTCAGCAGTGTCTCAAGGTTTGTCTTAGTATCTCCGTCCTCAAGAGCTTCAATCGATGTCTTAATGGCATCGGTATTGAATCCTTTCATGCCCTTATTATCTGGCCGTTCGGGACGTGTATCGATGCCGGCCTCCTTAAGTGCAGTATTTAGTGCCTCCATTGCTGTCTTTTCTGCTTCCCTTAAAGTATCAACATCATCTGACCCTTCTTTTATCGCTGTATCAAGGGCCGTCTTTGCTGCCTCATAATCACTCAGTAATGCTTCAAGGGCTGCCTTGGTATCCTCATCTTCAACTGCCTCGATCGATGTCTTGATATTATCTGTATTGAATCCTTTCATGCCCTTATTATCCGGCCGTTCGGGACGCGTGTCGATGCCGGCCTCCTTAAGTGCAGTATTTAATGCCTCCATTGCTGTTTTTTCTGCTTCCCTTAAGGTATCAACATCATCTGACTTTTCCTTAATCGCTGTATCAAGGGCTGTCTTTGCTGATTCATATTCACTCAGTAATGTTTCAAGGGCTGTCTTGGTATCTTCATCTTCAAGTGCTTCTATCGAAGTCTTTATACTATCGGTATTGATACCTTTCATACCCATCTCCGGTCTGTTTTGTTCTCCTCTTCCGGCATTGCCGCCTTTCATATCAGGTTTCTCTCCT
>ONRZ01000122.1 GCA_900320345.1 uncultured Lachnospiraceae bacterium
GATATGAACAAGTTATGAATGTAATCGCAGCATATTTGTGTTATACTATAAGATGTATTTTTCTGTTCTTTGGTTTTTATTCGGAGGTTGAAAATTTTGAAACTTGTTCATATCAAACAGATCAAGGGTTCACGGAGTTTATACGGCACATTTCTGTATATGACACTGCTTCCTCTGTTTATCTTCGGCATCGTGCTTATGATCTACAGTTCATACACACAGACACAGAACATAAGGAGCGAGGTGAGCGACAACTTAAGGAACGTCGGAATAGCCGTTCTGTCGGCTTATGATGCGGGCTATGAAGGCGATTATAATGTCATCATAGTGGACGGAAATGTCGAGTTTTATAAGGGTGATACATATCTCAGCAACGACTATACTCTGCTGGACAGCATAAGTGAAGCTACGGATGTGGATATTTCCATGTTCTTCTATGATACGCGTGTCCTTACGACCATCACCAACGGCGAAGGAGAGCGTTTTGTGAACAAGGGAGCCAATGCCACCATACTAAAGACGGTGGTCGACGGCCGGACACCGAGTTTTTACAATAACGTCCTTATCGATGATGACAGGTATTTTGCATATTACATGCCCATCATGAGCAAGGACGGGCTCACGTGCCTCGGTATGATAGGGACAGCCACTCCGGCAGCAGGCGTATCGAGGATGGTACGTGCTTCCGTGATCAAGACCATCCTTATAATGCTGCTTGCAATGCTCATCACGGCGTGGTTCATCATGCATTTCACATCGGGGATCATAGCGATAATCAAGAAGATAATGAAATTCTTATCGGAGATCGCTGACGGCAATCTATCGACGGAGCTTGATCCCGTTGTTATATCAAGGCAGGATGAGCTGGGTGAGATGGGAAGACTTACAAATGTCCTTCGCGGTTCTCTTCGTAAGCTTATAGAGAGGGATGCCCTGACCGGCATATACAACAGGCGCTACGGAGGCAACAAACTCGCCGATCTTATCAATAAGGGAATACCTTATTCGGTTGCGATAGGTGATATAGACTTTTTCAAAAAATTCAATGACAAGTTCGGGCATGACTGCGGTGATGCGGTACTTATCGAGGTTGCAAGGACACTTAACGAGCATATGCGCGGATCCGGTTTCGCGGCCAGATGGGGCGGTGAGGAATTCCTTCTTGTGTTTGAGAACGTAAGCGGAATGTCGGCGACCGTTGCAACGGAGAAGATACTTGATGCGGTCAGGGAGCGTATGGTTGAGCATAACGGACAGTTCCATTCGGTAACAATGTCCTTCGGAGTCACATCCGGGAATCCCACGCTGTCGATGGATGAGAATATAAATAATGCGGATGCGAGATTATACGAAGCCAAGGAGACCGGAAGAAATCAGGTAATAGGAGAATGATGGGCATGAGGCGGCACCGAAGGTGACGGAGTCCCGATGCCGGCATGAACCATAGTGGAGGTAAAAATGATCAATCAGCATCGTGCAATACTTCAAAAATGGGTACCCATTGACTGCATAGAAGGCTTTTATGTTCGCCCCGGCATGTTTGACAGGCCGGGCGCCAATGCACTTGAGAGCGGCGTGAGCTTTACTGTGTATTCGGTGAATGCAACGTCATGTACTTTATGTCTGTTCAAACACCGCAGCGCCGAACCGTTTGCGAGGATCAAATATCCAGATAACTATAAGATAGGCAAGGTATTCTCGATGTTCGTATTCAATATCGAGATCGATGAAATTGAATATGCCTATTGTTTTGACGGGCCCTATGATCCGGAAAAAGGCCTTCTGTTTGACAAGGAGCGTTTCATCCTCGATCCTTATGCCCGCGCAGTGGCGGCTCAGAGTGTCTGGGGCAAGAAGATGGACGATGCGCAGTTCTATAAGGCGAGGGTGGTCCACAATGATTTTGACTGGGGTGATGAAAGGTCACCGCACATTAAGATGCAGGATCTGATAATCTATGAGCTGCATGTGCGCAACTTTACAATAGATCCGTCATCCGGTGTCAAGCATCCCGGAACCTTCGAGGGCATCAGGGAGAAGATACCGTATCTGGCAGATCTCGGCATTAACTGCGTTGAACTCATGCCTGTGTTTGAATTTAACGAGATGCATAACGCGAGGGAAGTTGACGGCAGACAGCTGTATGAATGCTGGGGCTATAATTCAACCTGCTTCTTCGCTCCGAATACGGTTTACGCTACGACGGATGAGTACAATCATGAGGGCAACGAATTAAAGCAGCTTATCAGGAGTCTTCACGAGAATGGAATAGAAGTGATACTGGATGTTGTATTCAACCATACCGGCGAAGGAAATGAGAAGGGACCATTCTTCTCATTCAAGGGCCTTGATAATAACATATATTATATGCTGACACCGGACGGGCAATACTATAATTTCAGCGGATGCGGCAATACGCTTAACTGTAACCATCCCGTCGTTCAGCATCTTGTGCGGGAATGCTTAAGGTACTGGACGGTACATTACAGGGTGGACGGCTTCAGGTTCGACCTCGCGGCTATTCTGGGACGTAACGAAGACGGATCGCCCATGAGCAAGCCTCCGATCATCCAGAGTCTTGCCTTTGATCCGGTGCTTGGTGATACGAAACTTATTGCGGAGGCATGGGACGCTGCGGGTCTGTATCAGGTCGGCAAGTTCCCTAAATGGAACCGCTTTTCTGAATGGAACGGGATGTACAGGGATGATATGCGCCGTTTCCTTAAGGGAGACGACGGAATGGCACAGCTTGCAGCCACCAGGCTTACAGGTTCGAAGGATCTGTATCCCGATGATATCGGAAGCAGGAATGCATCGGTTAATTTCCTCACCTGCCACGACGGCTTTACATTATATGACCTTTACTCTTATAATGAGAAGCATAATGAATTAAACGGCTGGAACAATACTGACGGAGCTAATGACAATAACAGCTGGAACTGTGGTGTTGAGGGACAGACAGATGATCCGTCGATAGAGGCGCTAAGGCACCGTATGGTGATGAACGCCTGCGTTGCGCTGATGATGAGCCGAGGTACACCCATGTTTTTTGCCGGTGATGAGTTCGGCAATACCCAGTACGGTAACAACAATGCCTATTGCCAGGACAATGAAGTGGCATGGCTTGACTGGAACGATAAGGAGAAGAACAGGGATATCTACGAACTGTTTAAGTTCATGATCGATTTCAGGAACGACCACGTGGTCATACGACGGGATATACATAAATGCTCCCAGAAACTTCCGCGTGTAAGCACTCATGGGTACACTCCGTGGATGGACGAGTACGGCTGGGATGCAAAGCAGGTCGGTGTTATGTACGCAGGCAGTACAGATGGTAAGGATGATATCGTATATGCATGTTTCAATTCATATTGGGAGCCGATAGAGATAACTCTTCCGGATATCCCCGGCAGGGATCATTGGATAAGAGTGGTGGATACATATTCGGATAAGGTAATAAAGCGTCAGAAGTTGACATCGTTAAAATATACAATGGGTCCGAGGAGCGCGATAGTGCTCGAATTCAAGGGACGATGAAGGTTAAGGTCGATGAAGCAGGAATCGGATAATAAATCTGTCGAAAAACAGGAAAAAAGACAGGAAAAGAGACAGAGAAGGAAAAAAGAAAGGGTCTACAGAGGAGAGAGCGGTAATCTGCTCCGTGTGTTTGCTGTGTTTTTTGCCATTGCTTGCATATGGGTGGGTTATATGCTTGTAAGGGAGACGGGAAATATTTCCGATTACAACAAGCAGCTCATCGATCTTCAGGATGATCATATCGATTACATCCAGGCGGCAAGATATTTAAGGACGGGCTCGGATATACTTACCGAGACGGCCAGGAATTTTGTCGTGACGGGAAAATATGAACAGCTTGAGAACTATTTCAGGGAGACAAATGAGGACAGACACCGCGAGAAGGGAATGTCACTGCTGGAGGAACTGTATCCGCTGGCGGAAGCATCCACCAAGATGTCCAAGGCCAAAAACGAATCGGATGAGCTCATGCTGACTGAGATCCATGCGATCTCGCTGGTATGTCTTGCGCAGGGATACTATAATAAGGACCTGCCGGAACAGATACTGTATTATGAGTTCGATCCGTATGAAGAATCGCTGAAGCCCGATGAACAGATGGAGATGGCACGGACCGTTATGTTCAATCCCGCGTACGAGAGGGCTAAACAGAAGATTTTTGAAAATACGGATGAATTCGTTGATGAAGAGATAGAATATCTGAACGAAAGGTATGCCGTGATAGCGGGATATCTTGATGCGTCACTCAGGTATCAGAGGATATTTACATATGAATTTTCGGTGCTGCTCATAGCAACGATCCTGCTTTTCTTAAAGCAGCATAATATGAGCGTTATACGCGGACATGAGCTGCTTAAGCTCAATGCGCAGCTGACCGAGCAGAAGGAAGAACTGGCTGAAGCAGAGAAGAAGACGAGGGAAGCCAACAATGCCAAGAATCTGTTCCTTGCCAGGATGTCGGATGCGATAAGGACTCCGGTCAATAAGATAATCGGAATGGCGGATATAGCTGAACGCAATATTGACGATAAAAAGCGTACGGTCAATTTTCTCGAACAGATCGATTCGACGGCACAGATACTGCTTGAACTTATAAATGATGTGCTTACTCTCGGACGCAGTGAGAACGGGATGGTCAAGATACAGAAGGGCCCGATCAACATGCTCAACTTCATTGAAAACTGTTCGAGCATAATAGCGGGCCAGATCAATGATGCCGGGCTCATCTACATCAAGGATATAGGGCTTATACTTCATCCGAACATCATAAGCGATGATCTTCATTTAAGACAGATCATACTTAATATAGTGGAACATGCGATAAGGTTTACCCATAAGGGCGG
>ONRZ01000123.1 GCA_900320345.1 uncultured Lachnospiraceae bacterium
CGCAACTGCGGCGGCTGCAATGGAAGCCACACCGGAGAAGGCGAAGATAATCAAAGAAAATACTGTTGCAATCGTCATTCCCGAAGGATATAAGTGGGTAAAATATGACGAAACACATATGATTCTTTCTTCGATCTATGTTGCTAAGAATATTGATACTGGAACGAAGTACACTACACTGAACGGTGCACTTGCTGTTGCACAGAGTGGCCAGACAGTTGTTCCCTTGACAGATATTAGGGACGAGGCATATATTCTTGTTGGTAGTGGTGTTACACTTGATCTCAATGGTTATGATGTGACGGATGCTACACTCCTTTATGTGACGGGAACTATCGTAGATCACGGAGAGACTAGAGGTAAGTTCAGTTCGACGGCATACTATCTCGGACAGAGTGAGAACTCTGAATTCCCGATTTACGATTCGGCAACAGGAACTTATTCGCTGTATGATCTGAGTGTCGAAACATGGGATACAGGCGATTATTATTATGCTTTAAGAGTGTATGGTGATATCGTCGATGCTTCCGGCCTGATTTATACAGATTCAGATGATGGTCGTGTTGCTGCTGTTGTGCGCATGGGATGGGAAGTTGAGAATAGTTCTGTCGTCAAAGATATAGCTTTTAATTCCAGATATTTAAATAAATATATGCAAAACGCCAGCGGACAAGCTATTAAAGTGAACTTTACTGGTCTTGATAGTATCCAAAGTACAATCACAGCAACTCCTATGTTTGTGGTTTATGATTCAAATAATGCAATCATGATGACATTACCTGGCTCAACCTGGACTGTTAAGGAATAATCATTGCATAAAAGGAAAGGAGAAACAAAGATGAAAGATGTGTATACTACACCCGAAGCAGAAATTATTTCGTTTGATACGGAGGAGAAACTTCTCGGTGGGGAGCCCGGGGCAGATCCAAGTGTTGTTCCGCGTCCTTAATATAGTTAAATCCGACAGGATGATATCATTATGAGTGTTTAGAACGGGAGTTCCTTCTGAGAATTCCCGTTCTCTTTTAGGAGATCTTCGATGTTGTATCGAATTGCAGATATCAATCTTGAGATGCCTGCATTTGGAGATATGCCTGAGCGTATGTTCCAATATGAATTATCTGCAGGCAAAGTTGATATGGAAATTATGGAAACCGATCTTCTTTTATCCAGATGGGAAGATTTGCAGGACATCAATCTGATTTACTATATGGAAACCTGTCAGGTTTTTTACACTAAACTTCTGCGGTTTCAAGGTATGATGCTGCATGCCTCAGCAGTTGTCATCGATGGATTAGCATATATTTTCTCCGGACCCAGCGGAATGGGTAAGTCGACACATGCAGGCCTTTATCTGAAGTCGTTCGGGGAAAAGGCTGAAATCATCAACGATGACAAGCCTGCACTGCGCCGAATCGATGGTGTGTGGTATGCATACGGGACTCCATGGTGTGGTAAGGACGGCATCAACAGCAATGAAAAGGCAGAGATTGCAGGAATCTGTTTTCTCCGAAGAGGCGATCAGATAATTACAAGACTTAAGCCGCAGGAAACGATCGCTTATGTAATGGCTCAAACACATCGTTTTGTACAGCCTGACGAAATGCGGCTTTTGCTGCCGCTGGTAGACAAATTGGCTAGGGAAGTGCCTATTTTCGAGTTTTATAACCATGCGGATCCGAATGATGCTCTTTTGACATATTCGGTAATGAAAGATGCATATATGAGGAGATTTGACGATGAAGCATAATCCGGAATTTGTTCTTTACAGTGTTGCCGGTAAGCAAATCCTGGCACCGACAGGAAGACTGGCTGCAGAACTGAATGGAATGATGGCTCTAAATGATATAGGTGCTTTTATTTGGAAAGCACTGGAAGAAGAAACGACATTTGAGCAGCTTCTTTCGAAGATTATGAGTAAATATGAGGTCGACAGAGAGACGGCAGAGAAGGATCTGAACAAGTTTCTGGATACTCTTCGCAGTTTTCAGGCTATTCTGGAATAAGGAGTAAATATGAAAGATAAAAAAATCCTGTCGGTTGTTGTAATAGGGATGATCGTGATATTGGGGCTGGTTTTTCTTATTCGTCAGAATAAAATAAAATCTGACATTGATGCAGCTATCGTCGATCGCCCGGAAGTTGTGGAGGGACAGGGAAAAGAAGGTACTTCTGAACAGTCCGCACAAACACAAACAGGCTCTGAGAAGACTTCCGACAAACAGGATGCGCAGAGTGCGAAAAACAACTCCAAAGAGACAACTGCTCAGGATAAGAAGCAGAATGGTTCTGAACCGACTTCTGATATAAAAGATGAACAAGATAGCTCTGAAGAGTCATCCGGTCAGGAAAATGGACAGGAGGGGGCTAAAGAGACATCCAATCAGGAGGATAAGGAAAGTAGCTCTAAAAATGAACCCGATAAAGAAGAGACTCAGGTCGGCAGTGAAGGAGCTGTTTGGACAGAATATGACGAATTCCTTTCAAAATCTCCGGAGGAACAGGACGAATTCATGAGGAGCTTTGAAGGTCCGGAAGCGTTTACGGAGTGGCTTCTTAATGCACAGAAGGAATGGGCGGAAGCTCATAAGGCAGAGGAGATCGGTCCCGGAGGTGTTATCGATCTGGGAAGATGACAGTGATGGTCGAATCGAAGAAAAGCCCGTAATCATGTGATTTTTAATACATGGTTACGGGTTTCGCATTCGAATTTTGTTATATGGTAAGGCAAAGGAGCTTCAATTGAACACTAAAATACGCGATAGATTATTTACGGCGATTCGCAAAGGAATGGATATAGAAGTTCCAAATATAGAACTCTCCGCCGAGGAGTGTAATGAAATAATGCAAATTGGCGAGCACCAATCCATTCAGCTCATCATTTATCGAGGCTTTAGGCGAATGAACCTCTCCCAAGATTGCCTTAAGCAATTTGAGCGCTCAATGTTGAAAAATGCTTATAAATACATTATGAGAAACGAAGAGCTGAAAAACATATCAAAGGCTCTGGATAACGATGGGATTCCGTATATCCCCCTTAAAGGTGCCGTGCTTAAACAGTTGTACCCGGAACCTGAAATGCGAACAAGCAGCGATATTGATGTTTTGGTTAGAGAAAAGGACCTCGACAATGCTGTCAAGGCTGTTGAGACTACTACGGATTTCAAGTTTGAATCGCGGAATTATCACGATGTTCAGATGAGGGCACTCGGTACTGTACTGGAATTGCATTTCAGCATTAAGGAGAATATGGCGAATATCGACAAACTCCTGAGCAGAGCATGGGATTATGCTAAGCCCACCGGTTCGGGATCCGGGTATGTATTTACTCCGGAGTATCTGGTGTTTCATGTTATTGCGCATATGAGTTATCACATGGTACATGGTGGGCTTGGAATAAGGCCTTTTCTGGATTTATGGCTGCTGCGTAACAAAACAGAGTTTGAGGAAGAAAAGGTCCTGAAGATGTGTGAGGAATGTGGTATTCTCACATTTTATGAGAAAAGCTGCCGGCTTGTTGACGCCTGGATGGAAGGAAGAGCGATTCCGGAGGAGTTGGTTTCATTTGAAGAATACTGCCTGAACGGGGGCGTGTTCGGGAGCGCAGAGAGCGTGAATGCTTCAAGGATGCGGAATAAGCAGAAGGGTGAGTATGTTTTGAAACGGCTGCTTGTGAGCAGGGAGGTCCTTGAGGAGGAGTATCCGGCATTGAAAGAAAAAAAGTATCTGCTGCCCGTTTACCAGGTGGATAGGTGGATGAGATTATTGGACCCGGAGAAACGGTCCAATGCATTGAAAGAGCTTGATGGAATCAGAGACGTTAAGCGGGAGGCTGTCGATACATTTGATGAGATGCTGAGAGGACTGGGATTGTAGGCGATTCTTTACAGAATTGTTCCAATACTGGAACAAATTGTTTGCTGAAGCGAATAAATTGTTGTTCCCGTTTCTTTAAAGATGTAAGATTGTTATATCCGAAATTTATATAATATTTGTATCAGTCAGATTGATCAGGGAGGAACATAGTGTTTAATAAGGGGCGTTGGATAGCAGCATTTCTATCTGTATCTATGATCATGTCTATGGCGCCGGTATCGGCTCTCGCGGCGCAGGAAGTGGCAACCGAAGAAGAGGTGCAGGAAGCGGTAGTCGGAGAAGAGGCGAAGGAAGACACTTCCGATGCTAAGTCTGATAACGATTCTGAAGATAATCAGGAAGAGAATAATGATTCTGAATCTATAGATTCAGCAGAGCAGGACGATAATTCAGGTAATGCTCTTCCTTCTGATGATGAAAATTCGAAGAATGATACAGCTGAATCACTCCGTGACGCGGCAGACGAGAATGACGCGGAAGATATGGGAGATTTAAATCCGGACGAAAGTGATTCCGTAGAAGATGGTTCCGATGCCGCAAACGGCGAAGCGGGGGCAAAAGATAATACGGAAGAGCAGCAGGATCTGCAAACTACGGAAGTTCCTGTAGCTGAAGTTGTTGAACAATTCCCCGGATATGAAGAAGAGTATTCGCTCGATACTGATAACAGCGACGAGCTTTTCGAGGAGTATGCCAGACGTCTGTTCTATGGGGAAAGGCCTAAGCTGAGAAAAAGCATGAGTACCGGAGAAAGGCTGACCGGTCAAAATAGAGCGATCTATGATAGGATCAAGCAGGTTATCCCTCAGATCGCATCGGGAGATCAGCCAAGCGCGCTTATCACGGTCTCTTTCGAGGAGCTCGGATTAAAAGCTGATGGTGTGTATTATGCTGAGGATTTGGGCCTTGAGTATATCTATGATGGAAATAGTTGGAACAGTGGGCTTAGAGATGCAGCATATGGCTTGTTCGTACATGATCAGAAGCTGATCATGGAATGCCTGCAAGTGGCATTGGCACCAGTTTTCCCGGCTATAGCAGTTCGGCCTCGTATAACCCTTCTACCGGAGAATGGGAGGGAAAAATTGTATTCGATCCTACTGAGATTACAATGAGGATAAAGGTCCAACCTGATTATCGGGTAGATGGTAGTTCGGACGAATATACAGTAGATACTGTAAAAACCGGATTGGCTTCGTCTGCTGCTTCTTATTCCCAAACAATTGTGCAGGAAGCCGCTAATAATTGCAGCACGGATTATGACAAAATCGTATATTACAAAGAAACAATCTGTGATTTAGTATCATACAATCATGATGCAGCAGGTCATTCATCTACTTACGCAGATAGAGATCCTTGGGCGCTGATTTATGTGTTTGACCAGGATCCGACAACGAACGTTGTATGTGAAGGATACTCTGAAGCATTTCAGTATCTCTGCAATCAGACTGACTTTAACGATGATTCGGTTTGCGCATATTCCGTTACAGGAACGATGTATGAACCGGGTGAATCCGGTGAAAACCATAAATGGAATATTGTCCATATGGATGATGGATACAATTACATTGCAGATATCACGAATTCAGATGATGCCTGGGGAAGAAATGGAGAGCTGTTCTTAAATGGTTTTTATGGCGGCGATGTAGAAGAGGGATACAGGTTTAAGCACAGCACTTCGGACACCTACTTATGCTATAGCTATGATAATGAGACACTGAGAATATTCACAAAGTCGGAGTTAACGCTGTCTCCTCATAAGTATGGAGAATCAGGACCAATCAATGTTGATGAAGTCGCTGATATGAACAAAATCAGTCTGGTACTCACAGACAAGATCGGCATGAGGATTCATGTCAAAATTGACGGCTTCTTCGTTGATGATTATGACTATATTCAGTTTGAGCATAATGGAGAAGTAGTGCAGCAGCTGGTTAAGGACGCGGTTTCCAAGGAAGACCTGGGCGATGATTTCTATGAAGTGATATTTGAGCTTCCGTTAACTACGACTCAAATGACGGATGACATCACGTTCAAAATGGTTGTATCCGATAAAGAGGGAACACCGGCGACCTACTCGGTCCAATCATATGCAGAGCAGATGTTGAATGATACAGAGAGCACTTTTTCCGGTGAGGAATTGGCCCTCGCAAGCGCATTGCTGCACTATGGTTCCTTTGCACAGACATACATTAATTATAATGTAGAGAA
>ONRZ01000126.1 GCA_900320345.1 uncultured Lachnospiraceae bacterium
GGAGAAACGGTGATAACCGTAAGGAGCGGAAACGGACAGGAATATGATATTAAAGTAAGTGTAACTGATACACAGTAGGAAGGCTTAAGTTACAAAAATATTTAAAGGAGTGAAACGATGATGAAAAAAAGGATCATGAAGTCAATGGCTGTTTTGCTTACTATAGCGATGACGGTAAGTGCGAATGCGGTCACAGTGCCTGCATTGCAGACGGAAGCAATACTTACGGATGCCGGGAGCAGCGAGGGTATCACGGCAGCAGACGAGGTGCCTGTGACGGATGAAAATGTGTCGCTTAAAGACGTGTCATACGAAAATGCGGCACCAAAAGATGCGCCGTCCGAAGATGCAGCACTCAAAGATGCAGTGCCACAGAGCGAAGAAACATTAAGCGAAGTGATCGTAAGCGAAGACAGGATAAGCGCAGACGAGGAAGAAGAGCAGGATCCGGAAACTGCCGTTTGGAACGGTGAGATCCCTGCCGAATACCTTAACTATATGGATGATGATCTTCAGATCAATGAATCATCGTACGAGGAGGAGCTTAACAGGAGCGAGGCGATACCGGCAAGATTTGTTACGGATGAGGCAAACCTGCCTCCGGTACGGCTTCAGAGCCCTTTCGGTACCTGCTGGACATTTTCGACCATGGCATCGGTTGAAGGTTATCTTCTTAAGCATGATCTTGCTCAGAAGTCGGATCTTGATCTTGCGGAGAGGGCACTGTGTTACTTCTTCTATGATCTTGACGGTATAGACGATCCCATGCAGAATACGCTGGAAGATGCCAATGTACCGCTGCTTCCTTATAATGGCAAGACGGATATATATCAGCTTGGCGGCAACGTAAACTTTGCATCGTTCTTTCTTGCTAACTGGGGAGTACCCCTTTCGGAAAACAGAGCACCTTACAGTGAGCTTATAGCGATCGGAAAAGACGGAGATCTGACAGATCGTGTACACAAGGGTGAAGATGCACTCGACGCGGCAATGTGCTATGATGCCGATTATCATGTCCAGGATTTCAGATATATACCTGCAACAGACACAGATGGTATTAAGAGGGCGATAATGGAGAACGGAATAGTTTCGCGTTCTTATTATCATGATACCGGAAGATATAACAGTTATGGGATCAATTTCTATGATCAGACACATGCGGCATATAATTCGGGAGATTATCATGCGGGTTCCACGAATCATGCCGTTTCGGTAGTAGGATGGGATGATGATTACCCTGCGGAAAATTTCAATATTGCATGCCGCCCTTCCGGGAACGGAGCGTGGCGTATAAGAAACAGCTGGGGGAGCAGCTTCGGCGATGGCGGATATATGTGGATATCGTATGAAGACAAGAGCCTTGGCAATGTTGTTGCATTCGGAGCCGTGGAAAAGGGGATCGCTCAAAAAGGCAATTATGATAACAATTATTTCTATGACGGTGCAGCGGGTACGCAGTCATGGGGAACGAAGACGGGAACAATACGTGCATCAAACGTGTTTAAGGCAACCTCGGATGAGACGCTTAAGGCGGCATCCATCGCTGTCTACAGTACGGATGTAAGCTATTCACTTCAGGTATATAAGGATCTTAAGGATCCCAACGACCCGGCTTCAGGTACACCGATGCTCGAAACGCCGGTAACCGGAGAATTCGGATATAGCGGATATTATACTGTGGAGCTTGGCAGTGACATTAAGCTTGACAAAGGGGAATCATTTTCTGTTGTTTTCACCCTTCAGGGAAATAATGGTACCTATGTTTATACGGAGAGTTCGTATATAAACGGGAAAGTTGTTGGTAATAAGGATAACAGATGGTTAGAGTTCAGGGCGCATACAGATCCCGGACAGAGTTTTATTTCGGTCAACGGAAACAGGTGGGTTGATCTGCACAATAACGAGAGATGCTTCAGGATACATGCTTTTACCGATAATGGTGCACAAAAACCTGCTCACGATATAGATCCCATTAATGCCAGGATATACCGGTCCGACAGAGTGGGAGATTATATTCATGATCTGTGTGCGGCTCTTGACAGAAAATACGGCGCGGGTGAAGGAGCTAAATGGAATTTTACACATCCCGATCAAAAGTTAACAGCATCGAATGATGCCCCTGTGGTATGGGTTGATGTATATAGCGGTTCGGGCGATACGAGGGTAGACGATTATGTATACATGAACATTTCCGATTTATCCTTTAATGCGTTGACTCAGATCCCGGATAAGGCCAAGCTCGGGGACGTACCGTTTGAACTTGACAGCGAGGCCGCATTCATAGGTTATCAGCCGGATGATGGATTGGTCGTAGAGTTTCTGTCTTCGGATCCGAATGTTGTAAGTATCAATGCAGCCGGGACTCTTGCGTATATCACGGGTGCGGGTACCGCAACGGTATCGGCCAACCTGTATGCCGTATCAGCAAACGCAGCCCTGGAAGACTCGGATGTTCCTGTGAAGTCGGTAAAAAAGACCATAACGGTTGAGAAAGACAGCGAGACTGCTTTTATAGACGGATATGTTGTACGCGCAAAGGACGGTAAAGAGGAAAAGACGGAGTTTAATAAGATAACCGACGGATATAAGCTCAACGTTTCCGAAGGATACAGGTACTATATCGAAGATAAAACTTCGAACGCTTCCGTATCCTATACGTCGGCGGATGCTTCGATAGTGAAGCTTGGTTCGATGGGGGCAGACAGGCGCGTTGAGATCATTCCCAAAGGCCCCGGCTATGTTAATGTGACAGGTAAGGTTAAGGGACAGAACGTATCAAGGAGTATCAGGTTTATCGTTACCGAGCCATATATAGCCGTGAGTGATACAGTACTGAACTTTAATCCGGCGCTTACGGACAGCAGCGCAGAACTCGATATCTTCAACGGATATACGGCCGAAGTAAACAGGGTTGAGATAGTTGATAAGAACAGGAATGTGCTGACGCAGTTCAAGGCGGATGTTAAGAAGGGCAGTGCTTACGATACGGCTAAGATAACCTACACGGGCCCTGTATCAAATAAGTCCGTGAACGGATATGTGAAGATCACGCTTAATACGGGAGCGAACGTTTTTTATAAACCGATCAGGCTGGTGGTCAAGAAGGTAGTCCCGAAGATCACGGTAAAGACGCTTGCCAAAGTAGACAATCTGTATTCGGATCCTGTTTACAACGCGGGATTGATATCGATCGTCAGCGATCTGGGCTCTATAAGATCCGTAAGCCTTAATGATACGAAGAGAAACAAGGGCGTGTTCGCCTATAAGGCATATGATGATGTTGCGGACAGTGAATCACCTGAGGGAGCCGGAGACGAAGAAACTGCGATAAGTGACAGCCGCGAGATCGATCTCTATGTCGTAAGGAAGTCGCAGGCAGACATTCCAAAGGGTGCGACTGTCAGGGATGAATATAACAAGGGAACGCTCGAGATAAGATTTGACGGTTACAGGGATCCGGTCAGAAAGGATATAAGCATCGGATATATGACCGGAAAGCTTAAAGCGACCGTATCAAATAAGTCCGTACTGACATCGGGCGGCAAGGTGTTATCCGGAAACGAGATAAGGATAGATGTCACAAATACCACGGCTAAATTCCCGGAGGATTATGAAACACCTACGATACAGATAAAGGATAAGACCGGTAAGGCTGTAGGAGACAGATACACGAGCGAATACAGGCCGTGGGGCACATTTGTGATAAAGCCAAAGCCCGGCATTTCTCTGCATCCTTCAGGTGATGAAATAAGCATCACGATAACCGATGCCGTACACAGAAATGCGCTGAACATAAAGAAATTCAAGGTAACGGGTATAGACAAAGGTAAGGCGGGACTTAAACTCGGTAAGTCATCCGTTAAGATGGTATATTACGGAAATAAAGGAGTTGACGGCAAACTTTCGTATGAGACGGGATTAAGTATTAAGAATTGTGCGGGCCTTACGGATATCATTTCGCGATCGCTCTCCGTTAACGGTTTGAACGATCAGAGCAGGGCGGCACTTACAGAGGGCAGGCTCGATATCCGGTATGTAAAGGAAGACGGAGTGATAAGGGCCGCATTCCCTTCGGGCAGCGCGCCTGCTCAGGGTACTTATAAGTACAGTATTACCCTGAAAAAGGCTGCAAGCGGACTTGATAAGGATATTTCGACTGTTCTTACGTTAAACGTAAAGAAAGCAGCGCCTAAAGTCAGTGGAAAAGTCGTTGGAAAAGCGGATGTGATCGACAGGGATCGATACATCGAGTATATCCCAAGGTTCACCGATATGCCCGAAAGCTGCGGATATACGATAGAATCGGTCGATACAGCGGATGCGGGAACTAAGGGAAGCATCGATAAATATGAGGTTATGTTTGATCAGGATACCGGTCAGGTGTATTTCAGGCTTAAGAAGGATGCGAAGGTAAGCACCGGTGAGAAGCATATATTTGTTATAACTTATAATGTGGCGGCGGGAGACGGAACGCTTAAGGTCTCAACCGGCAAGGTGCGCATACCGGTGACACAGGGGAAGGTAAGGCTGCAGCCTGTCGGCAGGAAGGCATTCAGCAATGCATTCAGCATGCAGAAGGAGGAGTTTGCCATCCGTGCGAGCAATGCAAACGGAGGAGCGGTGGAAGTTTCCAAGATAGAACTGACTAATCCGAACAGGGATTTCACGTTTGTTGAGGAGAAAGGAAAATACTATATCCGCTACGTTCCGAACGGTGCGGTAAAGCGCGGGAAAACGTATACCCTGAAATTTAAGGTTACATTTAAGGATCAGGCAAGGCAACAAATAAGAAACCTGTGGTTCTTAATTATAAGGTGAGTGTAGTCAAGTAAGAAAAGGAAGACACGAAATGAAACTGTTCCATTTATCGGACCTTCATCTTGGAAAGCGTTTGAATGAATTCTCCATGACAGAGGATCAGAACTACATCTTAAAGGAGATACTGACGATCGTCGGCAGGGAAAAACCGGACGGCGTGATCGTGGCGGGGGATATTTACGACAGGTCGATCCCGTCGGAAGAAGCCATGAAGCTGTGGGACGGGTTTCTCATAAGCCTTGCCGAAAAAAACGTACCGGTATTTGCGATAAGCGGAAACCATGATTCCGCGATAAGGTTTTCTGACCACGGTGAACTCATCGACTCGGCGGGCATCCATTTATCACCCGTGTATGACGGGATCACGAAGTGCTATACGCTTGAGGCGGGGGATGTGAGCGTGAACATTTATATGCTCCCGTTCATAAGACCGGCTGTTGTGCGGAGCATTTTTCCCGACGAGGAGATAGCCGATCATACCGATGCATGCAGGGTGGCCATAAGTCACATGGATATAGACAGGAATAAGACCAATATCCTTATAGCGCATCAGTTCGTGACGGGGGCTGTAAGATGCGAGTCGGAGGAGATCACGGTCGGAGGTCTTGATAACGTGGATGCATCCGTGTTTGATGATTTTGACTATGTGGCTCTGGGGCATATCCACGGGAGGCAGAAGATAGGAAGGGAGACCGTACGTTATTGCGGCACACCTCTTAAGTATTCTTTTTCCGAAAAGGATC
>ONRZ01000028.1 GCA_900320345.1 uncultured Lachnospiraceae bacterium
TAATTGGTTTTGATATTCTCAGTTTTTTCCAAGTACATACTGACGTTCCTTATTGCGGTCTATTCTATACAGTGTTTTTCCGTGTTCAGACACAGGGAGGAAAAGGAGCGCGACGGTATATATCTGTGGCAGAACATAGCCATGTCACTTATATACCTTATTTCATTCCTGACTCTTTATCTGAATACGAAAGATGCCGATCTGCTTAAGTTCTACGGCCTTACGCAGCTTATATTGTGGGCTCTTATCCTTCTTTACCGTTTTATGTATCCGGAAGCGAGCAAGCTGCTCGTAAATAATATGTGCATGCTTATGAGCATAGGTTTTGTGATACTTGCAAGGCTTAATTTTGCAAAGGCCAAGAAACAGTTTATCGTTGCCCTGATATCTATAGGTATGGCAATAGTAATTCCGTACATTCTTAAAAAATTCAAGCGTCTAAGACGCTTCTATATATTGCTTGCGGCAGCGGGGATAGGCGCTTTGGTCTTTGTTCTTGTTTTCTCAACGGCGATCAACGGATCAAAGCTTAATATAAAGATAGGAGGCGTATCCTTCCAGGCTTCGGAATTTGTAAAGATCATTTTTGTGTTTTCCATGGCAGGTATCCTTACCTGTATGAAATCGAAATACAGGGTACTTACTGCGACCATAGTTGCCGGTATACATGTTCTGCTCCTTGTGGCATCGAAGGATCTTGGAAGTGCCATAATATTCTTTATTGTTTATGTGATAATGCTCTTTGTTGCTACGGGAAATCTGCTTTACTTTATCGGAGGTCTTCTGGGGGCGGCAGTATCATCAGCAGCAGGGTTTGAACTGTTTTCACATGTACGTGTAAGAGTGGAAGCCTGGAGGGATCCTTTGAGCAATATAGATAATTCGGGTTATCAGATAGCTCAGTCCCTGTTTGCCATAGGTACAGGCGGATTTACGGGGCTGGGACTTACCGGAGGTGCTCCGGAGCGTATTCCCGTAGTTGAGGCAGACTTTATTTTTGCCGCGATCTCCGAAGAATTCGGAGTGCTGTTCGGAATATGCCTGATCCTCATATGTGTGAGCTGTTTCGTAATGTTCATGAACATAGCCATGAGATTTAATGATATGTTCTATAAGCTTGTAGCCGTCGGTCTTGCTGCGACCTATGGATTCCAGGTTTTCCTTACGATCGGCGGCGTCACAAAGTTCATTCCGCTGACCGGGGTAACGCTTCCTCTTGTAAGTTACGGAAGTAATTCCATAATGGTATCCCTTATAATGTTTTCCGTTATACAGGGGCTCTATATATCAGTAAGATCATCCAATGACAGCAACGAAGGCAGTGAGGTTTGATATGATATTTAAAAGGAAAAATAAAGAAAAACCGATCAAAGCCAACAGAGAGATAATGACGATAACCTGTATCTTTGCCGCTCTTTTTATTGCTCTTATAGGTTATATCGCATATTTTACGGCGTTTAAAAGTGATGTTTTCATCAATAACACATACAATAATAAAAGAGCCGGCCTGCTGGCAGAAAAGATAGTACGCGGAAAGATACTGTCAAGGGACGGTAGTCTTCTTGCCGTCACGGGAGAGGATGGCGAAGGGAATGAGATAAGAAACTATCCTTACGGAAATCTGTTTGCTCATGCAGTCGGATTCTATTCAAACAATAATAAGCACATTGGATATCGGTATGCAGGAGGCTGCTTTTAATGCTCTCGGGGACAGGAAAGGAGCGGTTATAGCAACCGATGTTACAACCGGTGAGATCCTTGCTCTTGTTTCAAAACCCGATTTCGACCCCAACCATATAGACGAAATATGGGATTTGGTAAACGAAGACAAAGACAACAGTCCGCTTCTTAACCGTGCATGCCAGGGACTTTATCCTCCGGGGTCCACATTTAAGATAGTTACCGCACTTGAATATATTAAGGAAAATCCTGATCCTTACGGGTATGAGTTTGACTGTACCGGAAGTTTTGAATATGAAGATGTAAAGATAAACTGTTATCATGGTCAGCCGCACGGACATCTTGATCTTGGATCGAGCTTTGCAAGATCATGCAACTCATCTTTTGCAAACATAAGCTCAATGCTTGACAGAAAGAGTTTCGGGGAGACATGTGATACTCTGCTTTTTAACACTGATATTCCCTGCCCGTATAGTTTTAAGCAGAGCGGGATCGATATTTCGGGTGATTCAGATGCAGCTGATGTGATACAGGCGGGTATCGGACAGGGTAAGACACAGATAACGCCCATACATATGAATATGATAACATCAGCCATCGCAAATGACGGGATACTTATGAAGCCGATGGCGATACTTGAAATCAAGAACATCCGAGGAGGTCTGGTGAAGCATTATGATAAAAAGGAATATGCACGACTGATGTCCATTGATGAGGCACATGCACTTAAAGATCTTATGCGTGGTGTTATAACAAACGGTACAGGTTCAAGACTTAAGGACACAAACGGATATGAGGCAGCCGGCAAGACGGGTTCGGCCGAATATTCAAAAGATAAAACAAAAAGCCATGCGTGGTTCACGGGATTTG
The DNA here is from genome assembly GCA_900320345.1 of uncultured Lachnospiraceae bacterium. Taxonomy (GTDB): domain Bacteria; phylum Bacillota; class Clostridia; order Lachnospirales; family Lachnospiraceae; genus UBA2868. Next base: position 2,551 of record ONRZ01000028.1, read on the forward strand.
CGCCGCTTGATTCTCCGAAGATCGCCGTTACGGTGATAGTTGAAGGCGGAGGTTCGGGAGGTGAGACAGCAGTTCCGATCGCACGCACGGTTTTTGATGAATATTTTCAAAGATGATCATATGAGTTTTTCTATATAGCGGTTCTTCTCACGTGATAAGTCGATATAGTCGTTACCGGCACGGACCATCGGTCTTGACAGATCCTGCTTGTTTATAAGAACTATCGAGCACTCGGTACCGTCATTTAACATTACTTCCTTGCCTATATATTCTTCAACCATACGTTCAAGGAAGGTGAGATAATAGGCAACATCATACCGCTCAAGGCCATCCTTTTCAAATATCTCAATGACTTTAAAAGGGCATAGCGGATCACGGTAAGCACGATATGAGGTCATTGCCTCATATGCATCTATAATGGATATTATCTTGGCAAACCTGTTTATCCTGTCTGCAGACAGCTTCTGCGGATAGCCGTTGCCGTCACAGCGTTCATGGTGCATGAGTGCCGCAAGCTTGATATTGATATCTATCGAGAGATTCTGTATGAGATTATAACTGTGGACCGGATGTGTCCTCATAAGGGCAAGTTCTTCGCTTGTAAGCTTACCGGGTTTGAATATGATCTCGCGCGGCAGCTTGTGCTTACCGATATCATAATAAAAGCCGCAGAGTATGAGAGTCTTAAGTTCCTCATCATCAAGCGAAAACCACTTGCCCGTATATTTGCAGATAAGTGCAACATTAAGCCCGTGCGCATACAGAAGATCGCTGTCGGTTATCTTAAGTACCGCCAGCATGTCAAGGATCGTAGTACGGCTTCTCTCAAAAGGTGTAAAGATATTTTCCACTATCTGAAGAAGATCATTGTTGTTCGGCGGAACTTTCTTCAGTATGAAGGAATCAAGAGCCACCTTATATGCGGTAAAATTGGCGTGATATACCGATTCGAACTGTTGAAAAGTCTTGCTCACCTTTATCTTCTCGAAATAGGTGGGCACATAATCTTCGGCTTCTTTGATCTGGATACACTTGATGGGACTGATCAAAAGCTTCTGTATTGTAAGCTTATCAAGAGTTGTTCCCTTTTTGACGAGCAGATTCCCCTTATAATCGACCGCGTCTTCCGCGACCTCCATTCCGGGCTGTAATGCAGCAGTTGCAATAAGCTCCATATGGTTCCCCTCCATAAAGATACTGTTTATATACTCCCATATAAAGTATAGAAATATAATAAATTATTGTCAACCAAAATCATCCAAATAAGACCTTAAATGACTACAAAATATGTCTTTCGTATGCTATAATCATTTCTGTCGTGAGCGGATGACCGGACCCCATCATCCATGATATTTACGGATTTATATTATGATACATTATATAGATAAACTTTATTTGACCGAAAAAACGGATAAAGATATTTCAAAGATCAAGCGAAAGCTGCGTCTTGGTATAGGAATGGTAAGCCTTTATGTTATCATGCTCTCAAAAAACAGTACCGACGTTTTTGAAATAGTTCCCGCACAGATGTTTAAGTTAAGAAAGTACAGACATATGGATCATACAGTGATCGGAATTGCGGAGAGCCGTAAGAAAGCATATGAGATAGTCACACAGCTTATAAACGAACATTTTATGAGGACCGGACAATATACCGGTTTAAGAGAAGATTACTTTAAACTGTTTTCGGATATTGATGTAAAGGACGGAACTGACAAAGCCTAGGTTTATGTTGAACATTTTACTGCTAATATTAAAAATCACAGGTATCATCCTTCTGATCCTTATAGGGACAGTGCTCCTTCTCGTATTAATGATACTTTTCATACCGGTAAGATACAGTGGAAATGCGAAAAAAGGCGCAGAAGCTCAAATGCCGGAATATGCCGGGGCAAAAGCGGGATGGCTGCTTAATATGATAACCGCATGCTATGAATATAAAGAGGGAAATGCGGCACTTACGATAAGAGTATTCGGCATAAGATTAAGAAGCAGCGAAGAGAAGGAACTAAAGAAGAGACAACGAAGGGAAAAAAGGGGAAAAACCGGAAAAGATGTATCATATTCAATGCTCGAATATGACGAAGCATCGGACAGCATCCGGGAAAAAGACGTAAATCCAAAGGGTAAGACTCATGTGTTTGTTGATGAACATGAAGATAACTCGGACATAACGGAAGCATCCGGCGCGGAAGTAAAGAATGAACACATAAATACGGAGCCTGAAAATTCGGAGCCTAAAAATACAGAGAATGCTCCGGGAGAAAACGATGTCGATGTTACAGCCGCAAGCGGACCGGATCCTTATGAAAAGATCCGTACGTTATTTGAAAAACTTTCATCACGCATAGGAAAAACCGTAGACAGGATACGTTATTCCGTAAACAGATCCCTAAACAAACTGACAGGCATCAATGAAGATATTTCGTACTATAAAAATGCGCTCTTCAATGACGCAAGGAACCGGGAAGTCATAGACCTGTTGATCCGTGAAATAAAGAGGGTACTTAAAGCCATCGCTCCTCGCAGGATAAGAGGACACTTACGATACGGCTCGGATGATCCCGCCGATACGGGTAAATTCCTTGCCGGTGCCGCAATGCTTTATCCCTTCTATCACGGAAAGGTAAGCATTGTCCCGGATTTTGATGATAAGATACTTGAATTTGACCTTGTACTTAAAGGAAGGATCTATATCGGTACACTGGTCGCTGTTTTACTGAAACTGTATTTTAATAAGAAAGTTAAAAGGTTTATTCATATTATGAAGAAGGAGAACGCTAATGGCTAACAATTTTAACGAAGTAGTTGATTCCATGTTAAAGGGGATGGACGGTTTCCTGTCAAGCAAAACTGTTGTCGGAGAACCGACAGTGATCGGGGATACCATAATAGTTCCTTTTGTTGATGTTTCCTTCGGGGTGGGTGCCGGAGATTTCAGAGGGGAGAAAAAAGCAAACGGAGCCGGAGGTCTTACAGGCAAGATGACACCGAGTGCAGTACTTGTAATACAGAATGGCACCACAAGGCTTGTAAATATCAAGAATCAGGACAGCATGACCAAGATACTTGATATGGTACCTGACCTTGTCAATAAGTTTACATCAAAGGGAAATGAAGAAAGTCTGAGTGATGAAGATGCAGTAAATAAGGCCTTTCCGGAAGACAAATGAAATTATGTAAATAATTTTATGTAAATTTGCGAAAAGTACTTGAAAAAAATAACAAGGTTATTTATAATACAGTATATAGTGCTTCAAGGGGAAGAATGCACTATCTGTAGTAATAAGGGTATGTATAAATAATAAGGGGAAAAAAATGGATATTGCACAGAACATTTCTGTAGAGGACATGGCATCGATCAGGCTGTGGCTTTTGCAAGAGAGCCAGCGTCTGGAATATGCCCGGAGATCTTTCGAGAGAGAGAAGAGCGAATTCGATGAGAAAAAGCGCGAATTCGAAAACGAGAAGATCATCATCATGGAATCGGTGAAGGAGCAGGCCAGAAGGACAGAGCTTGAAGCCAAAACGCTCGCAACCGAGAAAATACTTTTTAAGCAGAAGCTTGAGATCCTTGAGGGAGGATTCAGGTCATTATGCAAGGAAAGGGAAGATTTTGAGACCGAGAAGGAGAAATACCGTGCACGTTATACCACATCGGGATCTTCGGGAACTACAATGAGTATCTCGAGCAGCAGAAGCGGTGTATTCTTCAACGGAGTGGACAATCTGCTCGCACTCAAGAAGCGTTACAGGGATCTTCTTAAGATCTTCCATCCGGACAATATGGACGGAGATAATGAAACGGTACAGATCATAAATCGTGAATATGCGATGTTACGCGATCAGTTCTGATAAAAAGAGACATATCCGAGGATATGTCTCTTTTAAAAATAACAGAAGCCGTCTTACGACAGCTTCTGTTATATAGGATTAAGCGCGTTCAACCTTACCTGACTTCAAACAGTTAGTGCATACATGCAAACGTCTGGGAACACCATCAACTTTGCATTTTACCCTCTTTACATTAGCGTGAAAAATTCTGTTTGATCTTCTATGTGAATGACTTACATTGTTGCCAAAATGAACGCCTTTTCCACAAATATCACATTTTGCCATCGGTCGCACCTCCTCATCAATAGATTCTTGCTATGTCCGCAACAAATTGTATTCTATCAGATGTTATTTATAAATGCAAGTATAATTCTTTTAAAAAGAATAAAAAATGCAAGTTTATTTTTCGGGCAAAAACGTGTATAATAAATTAACTATTGTTTTTTTACAGATGACGATAGAGGAGGAGTTCAATGAAGGGCTATATTAAAACTCAGGTAGGAAATGTGAGCATAGATACGGAAGTGATCGCCCAATACGCAGGATCTGTGGCAGTTGAATGCTTCGGTATAGTCGGTATGGCTTCCGTAAATGTTACTGATGGTATTGTAAAGCTTCTTAAAAACGGCGTAAGTATAAAGACAGTATGCGATAATCTGATAAGCAGTGTTAAATATAAGGTTGAAGAATTTACGGGACTTGATATCGAAAAGATCAACATCTATGTAGAAGGTGTTCGTGTTATAGACTGATAGAAGTATGGAGGAATTTTAAAGTGAGTTCAAAAAATATTGACGCCAAAACACTTTCAAGGATGTTTCTTACAGGCGCCAAATCGCTTGAGGCCAAGAAGGCCTGGATAAATGAGCTGAATGTCTTCCCTGTTCCGGACGGCGATACCGGAACGAACATGACAATGACGATAATGACAGCAGCCAAGGAAGTCGCAGGAATGGGACTTATTGAAATGGAACCTCTCTGTAAGGCCATCTCATCCGGTTCCCTCCGCGGTGCAAGAGGTAATTCGGGAGTCATTCTCTCACAGTTACTCCGAGGCTTTACAAAGGGAGTAAGAGAAAAGAATGAAATAGATATCCCGACACTTGCCGGGGCTTGCAACAAGGCTGTTGAGACTGCATATAAGGCAGTAATGAAGCCCAAGGAAGGTACGATATTGACCGTTGCCAGAGGAGTGGCCGAAAAGGCGACTCAGCTGTGCACCGAAACGGAAGATATGTCGGAATTCATAAAACTGCTTGTTGATGAAGCTGAGGCAGTTCTTCAAAAGACTCCCGATATGCTGCCTGTTCTCAAACAGGCCGGAGTTGTGGATTCCGGCGGGCAGGGCCTTGTCGAGATATTAAAGGGTGCTTATCAGGCATATCTTGGCAATGATATAGAGTTTTCCTACAGCGAAGAAGAAAAGCCTGCGATCACGACCGAGAAAAGCTATGAAGTACAGGCCAATTTCGAGATAAAATACGGATACTGCACGGAATTCATCGTAATGCTCGATAAGGTATTCAATACCAAGAACGAGCAGGATTTTAAGACATATCTTGAATCCCTCGGAGATTCCATAGTCTGTGTGGCAGATGAAGACTATGTTAAGATCCATGTACATACCAACGATCCGGGGCTCGTGATACAGAAGGCCTTAACTTACGGAGCTCTTACGCGTATCAAAATAGATAACATGCGCGAGGAGCATCAGGAAAAGCTGTTCAAAATGTCGGGCGGAGCTAACGGTGAAAAGACATATGTTGAAATAAAAGACGATAATACTACCGATGATAAAAAGAAGGCAGAGACTGAAATAAAGTCCGAAGACAAGGATATACATGAGATATCCGAAAAAGCGACGGATGAGAATAACGTTCCGAAGGAAGAGAGAAAAGATATCGGTTTCATTTCAGTATCGATGGGTGACGGGATGGATGCCATTTTCAAAGGATTGGGTGTCGACCGGATAATATCGACCATGAATCCGAGCACCGAAGATATGGTGGAAGCGGTAAAGGAAATAAATGCCGATAATATCTTCATACTTCCCAACAACAAGAATATCATAATGGCTGCGAACCAGGTTCAGTACATGGTCGAAGACAAGAAGATCTACGTGATCCCCACGCGTACGATACCTCAGGGCATAACCGCACTTATCAATTATACTATAGGGATGAGTGCGCAGGAAAATAAAGATGCGATGGATGAATCCATAAAGGGAGTGAAGACCGGACAGGTCACATATGCAGTAAGGGATACCGTGATAAACGGACTTGAGATCAGACAGGGTAATATAATGGGAATAGGTGATCACGATATACTCTCGGTCGGAGACGATATTGAAGATACCTCCCTTAAGATGATCGAGAAGATGGTTGATGAGTCTTCGGAACTTATCAGCATATACTACGGGCGTGATACCGATGAGCAGGATGCCGGTGATTTTGCGGCAAAGGTAGAAGAGAAGTTTAAGGATCTCGATGTGGAGATGCATTTCGGCGGACAGCCTATATATTATTATGTGGTATCGGTAGAATAATGAACAGAGATACATCGATAGAAACCCTTAAGGGTATCGGAGAAAAAACAGCAGTTTTATATAATAAGGTCGGCATATATTCATATGGCGACCTTATGTATTATTATCCCAGGGATTACATGAGTTATGACGAACCCGTCATCGCCGACGAAAAGCTGCTTGGCTGTTTCTGCTTTGTAAATGTGATCCTTGAAAAGCATCCGCTCTTAAGACGTGCCGGAAAGATGGCTGTCGTTACAGCGGAACTGTCGTCTGGCAGAAATCCCTTAAGATGTGTTTGGTTTCATATGCCTTACCTTACAAAATCTCTAAAAAAAGGTATGTCCTACATTTTCGGAGGGACTCTAAAAAAGAACGGAAATGTTTACCATATGGAACAGCCCCTTATCTTTACCCCTCAGGATTATGAAAAGGTTAAAAACACGTTACAGCCTGTATATCCTCTTACCAAGGGACTCAGTAACAACGCAGTAAGAAAAGCCGTAAAACAGGTCCTTGACATGGCAGATACAGACACCATGATAGGCTCTGCATCCGAAAAGGAGATCCTTACGGGTATACATTTTCCCAAGGATGCCGAAGAACTGAAGAGATCAAGGAGTGCCATCGTATATGATGAATTCCTTATGTTCATAATAAGACTGCGTCTTTTAAAAGAAGAGAACAGCAGATCATACAATGATTTTGATATAAAACCTTCGGACAGTGTCCGTAAACTGATCGATTCTCTGCCATATGAACTTACGAATGCCCAGAAGAAAGCATTCGCTGAGGTTGAGAGCGATCTTCAAAGAAACGTCTCAATGAGCCGGCTCATACAGGGTGACGTTGGCTGCGGCAAAACTATCATAGCAGTGCTTGCCTGCATTACAACAGCTCTTTGCGGATATCAATGTGCCATGATGGTACCCACGGAGATACTTGCTCTTCAGCATTTTCAGACATTCACGAAGATCCTTGAAGAAAACGATATGGATATCACGGTTGTCCTTCTTACCGGTTCCATGAAATTGTCGGAGAAGAAAAAGGCGTACAGGACAATAGCCGAAAACAGTTCGTGTATTGTAATAGGAACACATGCGCTTTTTCAGGAGAAAGCAGAATACAGGTCACTCGCACTTGTGGTAACAGACGAACAACACCGCTTCGGTGTAAAGCAAAGAGGACGTTTGGTTGATAAAGGGAATGATAATATCCCCCATGTACTTGTGATGAGTGCAACACCGATACCGCGTACTCTGGCCATTATGCTATACGGCGATCTGGATATATCCGTTATAGATGAGCTGCCCGCCAGACGTAAGCCGATAAAGAACTGCGTTGTGGGAACTTCTTACAGAAGGAAGGCCTATAATTTTATTGAAAAGGAGATAGAAGAGGGACATCAGGCTTATGTCATCTGTCCTCTCGTCGATGAGAGCGAAGGTCTTGACTGTAAAAATGTAACTTCATATACCGAAGAATTAAAGAGCTTTCTGGATGCCTCCATCAGAGTCGGATGCCTTCACGGACGTATGAAACCGGCCGAAAAAGAGCGGATAATGCAGGATTTTTCAGAACGCAATATTGATGTGCTCGTAAGCACCACTGTTGTGGAAGTAGGGGTAAATGTTCCCAATGCAACCGTTATGATGGTGGAGAACTCGGAAAGGTTCGGTCTTGCGCAACTGCATCAGCTAAGGGGAAGGATAGGCCGCGGAGACGCACAGTCCTATTGCATTTTCATAAACTGTTCGGAGAGCGAACGGTCACAGAAACGGCTGGAGATACTGAACAGTTCAAATGACGGTTTTTATATAGCTAACGAAGATCTTAAACTAAGGGGACCGGGTGATATGTTCGGAATACGTCAGAGCGGAGAACTGCAGTTTAGGCTTGCGGATATTTATTCCGATTCCGACATACTTGCAAAAGCCGCTAATAAAGCCGGTGAAATCCTTAAAAAGGATCCCCGGCTTGAAAGCGAAGAAAACAGATATATAAGAATTCGTCTTGATGAGATGTCAAAAAAGAGCGATATACATGCCTTATAGGAACTTTTTAACAGTGTTTATAACGGCTTCGGGTTCAAAAGGCTTCTGTAAAAAGTCAACGGCACCCATCTTAAGTGCGTTTAATACCTTATCCTTCTGACCGGCCGCACTTACCATGAGCACTTTCTGATCGGGATTTTTTTCTTTTATCTTCGCCAGGGCGGTAAGGCCGTCCATTACGGGCATTGTAATATCAAGAGTTATCAGGTCGGGAGTTACATTCTCGAGAAGTTTAAGAGCTTCTTCACCGTTTCCGGCATCACCTACGATCTCATAGCCTTCAGCCTTGAGTGTGCCCGAAAGCATTTTACGCATTGTCCTTGAATCATCAACTATCATTACTGTACTCATCTTGTTACTCCTTATCCTTATTCAATGGTATAATTATCGGAAAGCACTACGGAAAGAGTAAGTGCCTTACCGTATACATACATGGGAACATTGATTATCTCTTCAGAATTTATAACACCCGCTCCTAACTTATAGGACGGAGCAAGCATATCGATATCTATACCTCTGCGGCTTATCTCCGTTGCAAATATACCGTTAATGCAGTTTATCAGTTCGCATACGGAATCAAGAGCATCTTCCGAGTCGTCGATATACTGTTCGCCGGCAAAACCTACCGCAGCCTTTACCATCGCATCCTCCGAGCCGGAGAAAGCGAGCAAAATGCTGAAATCACCTTCGGAAGGCTGGTGGCACAGATTCTCGGTAATGAGCTTGTCGCTCGTATAAGGCTTATCAATGTAAACATGATAATCAACCAGACGGGCTACAGTCCTTGCCGCCACTCCGATGATCTCCTTGGCATAGCCCGGAAGATCATATACATAGATAGGTATTATGCGGTCTATATCGCAGCTCTTCAGGTTATCCATATCCGTAAGAGTATAGCTTTGTTCCTGCTGATACTCGTTCAGCGAATCCACGATATCGTTCATTGTCATATACTTAAGATCCACGGTAGCCTGAACAAAAGAAAGGAAACTGTTACCCTGCAATGCAAGCAGTCTTGTAACCTGATTGTCCGAAAGATAACCTCTCTCAACTGCCAGATCACCGAAACGTTTGTCCGTTATTGTCTGAAGTTTGTTGACTTCTTCAACCTGTTCTTCGGTCATGAGTTTCTCGGAAATCGCAATGACTCCGAGACGGACCCTCTTTTTTTCCTGAAGTTCGAATATCTTTTCAAGGCATTCCGGCCCGAGCTTGCGTTTTTCAACCAGATAGTTGGCAAATATACGGTCAAACATATGATGATCTCCTTTGTTTTTAGTGTAGTTCCTTAAATGAACAGTACATTAACATCATATCAAAAGTGTGACATTACTTCAATAAATATAAATCATTTTTTTGTCGAAGAAACATGGTGCATCGCCATACCAAGTATTGTTGCGCGAAAACATGTTCGTACAATAATTAGTGTTTTGCTTGAAAATTCGACGATTCGTGTTATAATCAATATTAGTGTTTTTATGTTTGTTTGTTATTTACAGGCGGGTAGGGGTATAAATATGGCAAATAAGGTAATCTATGATGCCAGCAGCATCACTGTGCTTGAGGGGCTTGAGGCTGTCAGGAAACGTCCGGGAATGTATATCGGCAGCGTTACGACCAAAGGCCTCAATCATCTGATCTATGAGATAGTCGATAACTCCGTTGATGAACATCTTGCGGGTTTCTGCGATAAGATCTGGGTGACTCTCGAGGCAGACGGCTCGGCAACAGTCGAGGACAACGGAAGGGGAATACCGGTAGGAATGCATGAGAAGGGAATGAGTGCCGAAAGGCTGGTATTCACCACACTTCATGCAGGCGGAAAATTCGATGATTCGGTCTACAAGACAAGCGGCGGACTTCACGGCGTGGGATCATCGGTCGTAAACGCACTCTCCACATATCTTGATATAGAAGTAAGGCGGGAAGGTCAGATCTTCCACGACCGTTATAACCGGGGTGTTCCGGCGATAGAACTTGAAAACGGACTACTTCCCGTAATAGGACGTTCGAGGAGTACGGGTACCAAGATCAATTTCCTCCCGGATGATACAATATTCGAAAAGACACGTTTCAAGGAAGAAGATATTAAGAGCAGGCTTCATGAAACGGCATATCTGAATCCGAAACTGACTATAGTATTCACCGATAAAAGACAGGATGTAACAGAAACCGAAACCTTCCACGAAGAGGACGGTATCATAGGTTTTGTCCGCGATATGAACAAAAACGAGGAACCGCTCCATGCTCCCGTGTTCTTCAGCGGAGAATCTGACGGTATCATGGTGGAAGTCGCATTCCAGTATGTTAATGATTTTCACGAGAATGTACTCGGTTTCTGCAACAATATATACAACTCCGAGGGCGGAACACATCTTACCGGGTTTAAGACAATGTTCACAAACGTGATGAACACTTATGCTCGTGAACTCAACATATTAAAGGATAAGGATGCGAACTTCACCGGAGCGGATATAAGGAACGGTATGACCGCCGTTGTGTCTATAAAACATCCTTCGCCGAGATTCGAAGGCCAGACCAAGACCAAGCTTGATAATCAGGACGCAACAAAGGCAGTGAGCAAGGTTACGGGTGATGAGGTCGTTAGATATTTTGACAGAAATCTTGACGATCTTAAGGCCGTGCTTTCCTGTGCCGAGAAAGCGGCCAAGATAAGGAAGAGCGAAGAAAAGGCCAAGACGAATATGCTGACGAAGCAGAAGTATTCGTTTGATTCAAACGGTAAGCTTGCCAACTGCGAAAGCCGCGATGCTTCAAAATGCGAGATATTCATAGTCGAGGGTGACTCTGCCGGCGGCAGTGCAAAGACAGCAAGGAACCGTATGTACCAGGCCATCTTACCGATAAGAGGCAAGATCTTAAATGTAGAGAAGGCCACAATAGACAAGGTCCTTGCAAATGCAGAGATAAAGACAATGATATATGCCTTCGGCTGCGGTTTTTCGGAAGGTTACGGAAACGATTTTGATATCACGAAATTAAAATACGATAAGATAATAATAATGGCTGATGCCGATGTCGACGGCGCTCATATCTCAACGCTGCTGCTTACTCTTTTCTACAGGTTCATGCCTGAACTTATATACGAAGGACATGTTTATATAGCAATGCCTCCGTTGTATAAGGCCATGCCGAAGAAGGGCGAGGAAGAATATCTGTATGACGATAAGGCTCTGAGCGAATACCGCAAGACTCATAAGGATTTTACTTTACAGCGTTATAAGGGCCTTGGCGAAATGGATGCGGAACAGTTATGGGAGACTACCCTCGATCCGGATCGCCGTAAGCTTAAACAGGTCGAAATAGAAGATGCAAGGCTTGCATCTACGACCACAGAGATGCTCATGGGAAATGAAGTTCCTCCGCGCAAGGCATTTATTTACAAGCATGCACGCGATGCGGAATTGGATGTTTAAATAATTAAATGAGGTTATATCATGGCAGTAAATGAAGTCACTCAGGATGATCAGATAATAAAGACCGAATATTCGGAGATAATGCGCAAATCTTATATTGATTATGCGATGAGCGTTATCATATCCCGTGCCTTACCCGATGTAAGGGACGGACTTAAGCCGGTTCAGAGAAGAACGCTATATGATATGTATGAGCTCGGGATCAGATGGGATCATCCGTACAGAAAGTCGGCACGTATCGTAGGCGATACAATGGGTAAATATCACCCGCATGGTGACAGTTCCATATATGATGCCCTTGTCGTAATGTCCCAGGATTTCAAAAAGGGAATGACGCTGGTTGACGGCCACGGTAATTTCGGATCTATCGAGGGTGACGGCGCGGCTGCCATGCGTTATACGGAAGCAAGACTTGAGAAGGTCACCCAGGAAACTATACTGGCCGATCTTGACAAGGATGTTGTTGATTTTATCCCCAATTTCGATGAGACCGAGAAGGAACCGTCGGTACTCCCGGCGAAGATACCCAATCTTCTTATAAACGGTTCGGAAGGCATTGCGGTCGGAATGGCGACAAGTATGCCTCCGCATAATCTCTGTGAAGTCATTGACGGTGTCAAGGCTTATATCAGGAATCCCAAGCTTACGACCGAAGAACTCATGGAGTATATTCCCGGCCCCGATTTTCCCACCGGCGGCATAGTCGTAAACCAGAATGAATTATTGGAGATCTACGAAACAGGCACCGGCAAGATAAAGATACGCGGCAGGATGGAACTCGAGAAGGGCAAGGCCGGGAAAAACAGGCTTGTTATAACAGAGATCCCCTATACAATGATAGGTGCGAATATAAGTAAATTCCTTACGGATGTTGTTGCTCTGATAGATGCCAAGAAGACCAATGATATAGTCGATATATCCAACCAGTCAAGCAAGGAAGGTATAAGGATAGTCCTTGAGCTTAAAAAGGATGCGGATGTAGAGAATCTTAAGAACATGCTCCTTAAAAAGACGAAGCTTGAGGATACGTTCGGCGTTAATATGCTTGCCGTTGCGGACGGTCGTCCGGAAACGCTGGGGCTTAAAGATATAATCAGACATCATGTTGATTTCCAGCGCGAGATAAGGACAAGGAAATACAGGAATCTTCTGCAGAAGGAGCTGGATAAAAAGGAGATACAGGAAGGTCTTATCAGAGCCTGTGATGTTATAGATCTTATAATCGAGATATTAAGAGGTTCCAAGGATGTAAAGACCGCAAAGGGATGCCTTATAGAAGGCAATACCGAAGGGATAAACTTCAAGTCAAGGATCAGCAAAAAAATGGCAGAACAGCTGCGTTTTACCGAGCGGCAGGCAGATGCGATCCTTGCCATGAGACTCAGCAAGCTTATCGGACTTGAGATAGAAGCCCTTATGAAGGAGCATGAGGAGACGCTTGCGAATATTACGGAATATAAGGATATCCTCACAAATCCCAAGTCTATGGACAGGCTCATAATCAAGGAGCTTGACAGCTATAAAAAAGAATACGGGCGCGAGAGAAGAACGGCTATAGAAAATGCTGCCGAAGTTGTGTTTGAAGAGAAGAAGATACCCGAAACCGAAGTCATGTTCCTTATGGATCGTTTCGGTTATGCCAAGACAGTTGACTGGGCCGTATATGACAAGAACAGGGAAACGATAGATGAAGAGAACAAGTATATCTTCCCCGTAATGAATACTGGAAGGGTCTGCCTTTTCACCAACACCGGACAGCTTCATACTCTTAAGGTTATGGATCTTCCTCACGGACGTATTAAGGATAAGGGTATTCCGATAGACAATGTCAGCAATTACAGTTCATCCAGTGAGACCGTTGTCTATGCCTGCGATCTTAAGGAAGTTATAATGCAGAAGCTTATGTTTGCCACGAAGAAGTCGATGCTTAAGCATGTATACGGTACCGAATTCGATGTGACCAAGCGTTCTGTGGCGGCCACAGGCCTTAATGATGGTGATGAGGTCATTGCCGTTCTTCCCATTATCGATGAGCGCAATATTGTACTGCGTACCAGAGACGGCGTATTTCTCAAATTTGCACTTGATGAGATCCCGCTCAAGAAAAAGGGAGCTGCAGGTGTACGCGGAATGAAACTTTCCGGAAGCGATGAAGTGACCGATGTCTATCTTCTTAAAAACGGTGTGGAACAGACTATTGACGTCAACGGAAGATCGCTCGAACTAAATAAGCTTAAGCTTGCAAGACGTGATACGAAGGGAACAAAGGTAAGGATATAATATGAGAGTCATCGCAGGATCAGCAAGACGGCTTCTGCTTAAGGCACCTGCAGGAACCGAGACACGACCTACATCCGACAAGGTCAAGGAAACATTGTTCAATATACTAATGCCCTATATATATTCGGATACCAGATTCCTGGATCTGTACAGCGGTACAGGCGCCATAGGGATAGAAGCATTAAGCAGAGGGGCCGAATATGCTGTTTTTGTTGAACGTTCCAAAGAGGCTGTGGCCTGCATAAACTATAATCTGAATACAACTCATTTTACGGACAGGGCTCAGGTTATAAACTCGGATGTCCTTACCGCGCTTCACAGACTGGAAGGCAGGAAAGGATACGATCTTATTTTTATGGATCCTCCTTATGATAAAGGCTATGAACGCTCCGTTCTTGAATATCTTTGTTCATCCACTGTGATTGAGGATGATACACTGATCGTTGTAGAAGCATCCAATGAAACGGATTTTGATTATCTTGATGATCTTGGATATGAAATAGTAAAATATAAGAAATACAAAAATAACTGTCATCTGTTCTTAAAGCTTAAGCCTTAGAGGAGGGAAGAATGAAGAGCGCGATATATCCCGGCAGTTTTGATCCCGTAACTTACGGTCATATCGATATAATAAAAAGGGCGGCCGATATTTTTGACAGGCTGACCGTCAGCGTACTTAATAACAGGGTCAAAACTTCGTTGTTTTCTGTAGAAGAACGTGTTAATATTATTAAAGAAGTCACTAAGGACATTCCAAATGTATCGGTAGCCAGTTATGACGGCCTTCTGATAGATTATTGCAAGCAGACAAATGCAAATGTGATAATACGCGGACTCAGGGCTATCACGGATTTTGAATATGAACTCCAGATGGCTCAGACGAACCGCAAGCTCGGTGAAGATGTGGATACGATATTTTTGACCACAAGTCTCGAATATGCATATCTCAGTTCTTCAACCGTCAGGGAAGTCGCCAGTTTCGGAGGGGACATAAGTAAATTTGTTCCGCCGTTCATAGCCGATATGGTTTATGAGAGATATGGAGTTGTCAGGTAGTGTCTTTAAGTGAGGAGAGAGTAAATGAGCAGCAAAATCGAACAGATCATTGACGAGATCCAGGATTTTATCGACGGATGCAAATTTCAGGCATTTTCAAGTGCAAATATCGTCGTTGACAAGGAGCATATGGAGGAGCTCTTACGGGAGCTTAGAATGAAAACTCCCGATGAGATCAAACGGTATCAGAAGATAATCAGCAACAAGGAGGCCATCCTTAACGATGCTAAGGAGAAGGCCGATGCGATGCTTAAGGAAGCACAGATACATACCGATCATATGGTGAACGAGCATGAGATCATGCAGCAGGCTTATGCACAGGCCAATGAGGTCGTACAGCAGGCTGTATCTCAGGCGCAGCAGATACTTGATACCGCGACCACCGATGCGAACGGTATCAGGCAGGCAGCGATGAAATATACGGATGATATGCTTGCCGAGATGCAGGGTATAATCAAAACGGCGATAGGAGATACACAGGCTAAATATACCGGTCTGTTGGAGCGCCTTAAGAGCTGCGAGGCAGTCATTGATAAGAACAGGGCGGATCTGTATCCGCAGGTTGAGCTCGAGAAGGAGATAGCTTCGATAGAAGGTATCGATACAAGCAGAACCGCAAAAACAACAGGCTCGACAAACATTAATCTTGATACGTTGAAAAAGTAAAATAAGGAGCCTGAAAAAGGCTCCTTTTTGGATATTTAAAGAGCAGGAGTTTATCATGGGAGTTTTGGAAGGATTGGAACCGGCCGCAGTTTTTCATATTTTCGAGGAAATATGCTCAATACCGCACGGTTCCGGAAATACAGATGCCATAGCGGAATATTGCGTAAATTTTGCAGAAAAGCGCGGTCTTTTATGCAGCCGGGATGAATATAATAATGTGATCATTAAAAAAGCCGCTTCCGCAGGATGCAAAAGCGATGAGCCTCTGCTTCTACAGGGGCATCTTGATATGGTATGCGAGAAAAATTTCGATTCGGATCCTAAATTCGATTTCAAAAAGGATCCCCTGAGGATCGCAGTCATGGATGATTATGTATATGCAAAGGGAACGACTCTCGGCGGTGACGACGGGATAGCGGTTGCATATATGCTGGCGATACTCGACGATAATACTCTTAAGCATCCGGCTCTTGAATGTCTGTTCACATCCGATGAAGAAACCGGTATGATAGGTATGCAGGGGCTTGATACATCATCGCTCAGATCAAAGCGGATGATAAATCTTGATTCCGAAGAGGAAGGCGAGATACTGGTAAGTTCTGCCGGAGGACGTAAGGTAAAGTGTCACACTCCCGTAGGATATCATGATCGTACCGGTCTTTCTTATGATATTGTTATCTGCGGCCTTTTGGGAGGACATTCCGGATCAGAGATAGACAAATACAGAGGTAATGCCAATTTAATGCTCGGACGTCTTCTGTATTATCTGAAGGATAAAATCAGTTACGATCTTTATTATCTAAAGGGCGGGCTTCAGGACAATGCAATTCCAAGAGAAGCCAAGGCTTCTGTTATCATCGATGCCAAGGATGCTTCAAAGCTGGAAGATCTTGTGACGGAATTTGAGATGACCGTCATAAACGAATACAGGAAGATCGAGAACAATATCACAATATATTGCGAGTCCGGCAGTGAAACGACCGAGAAGGTACTTAATGATGAAGCAAGGGAGAAGATAATTTTCCTTCTCATGACCATTCCTGACGGTATAGCAAAAATGTGTCCCGAATCCGAGAGCATAGTCCAGACATCATCAAATGCCGGTATCATGAGGCTCAGAGAGGACTATTTCTCACTTATAGTGAGCATAAGGAGTTCGATATCTTCGGAAAAAGAAGCTCTTAGCGATAAACTTAAATATCTCACCGAAACAATAGGTGGTGAATATATCATTGAATCCGATTATCCTGCCTGGGAATACAGAGAGCGGTCGAAGATCCGTGATATAGTGGCTGCATCTTATGCGGAATTATTCGATAAACAGCCCAAACTGACTTCGATCCATGCGGGACTTGAATGCGGTATCATTTTTGATAAGTTAAAAGGGATCGATATAGTTTCCATAGGTCCCGATCTTGAAGATGTACATACACCCAAGGAGAAACTGAGTATACCTTCAACCGAGAGAACATGGCGTTTGTTACTGCGTATTTTGGAGAAGTGTGCTGATGAGTGATATGCTTAGACTTGACCGCTTTATGGCGGAATGCGGCGTGGGCAGCCGTAAACAGGCTGTTTCGATCATTAAGGCAGGACGGGTTAGTGTGGACGGAAACATTGTGAAGGAACCCGGTCTTAAGATAAGTGATGGTTCAACGGTTTTACTTGACGGAACCGCGCTTAAGCATGAGAAGTTTTCCTACTATATGCTCAATAAACCAATGGGCTGTGTAAGTGCCGTGAAGGATAATCTCAGCGATACGGTACTTGAATACTTAAAGGGCGTTCATGCACGGGGACTGTTCCCGGTCGGAAGACTCGACAAAGATACTGAGGGCTTTCTGCTCATCACCAACGACGGTGAACTGTGCCATGCACTTATTTCTCCCGGACGTCATGTTGAAAAGACATATTATGTTATAAGTGATAAGAGGCTCCCGAGAAACGCCCGTTTCCTGTTCAAAAAGGGAATAGATATCGGGGATGAGAGTTTATGTCTTCCCGCTCATCTTAAAGCGATTGGGCCTGTCAAAGAAGGCATGTCCTATGAACTGACGCTGACAGAGGGAAGATTCCATCAGGTTAAACGGATGTTTTATGCTCTCGGCTGTAAGGTGCTTTATCTTAAGAGAGTCTCTATAGGCGGAGTAATGCTTGATCCCGGACTTGACACAGGTGCTTTCCGTGCACTTACAACGGAAGAACTTGATATCCTCAAAAACGGCACTTCAGAGGTGAAACCTTGAAAAAGAGATCAAAGGGCGAGTGGGGGTATATAAGAAGTCAGCGTATCCGTGTTCTTATCATGACAGTCATCCTGTATATATGTGCTTTGGGGCTGTATCTTATCGGTTACTGTACACTTCATACAAGAAAAAGTCTGTGGACGATATTTGCGATACTAAGTGTACTTCCCGCCAGCAAGAGCCTTGTGAATCTCATCATGTTCATGCGCTTTAAGTCACTGACGGCTGAAATACATGACAGGATACACTCTTGTGCGGGACAGCTTGCGATCATATACGAACTTCCGTTTACAACCTACGAAAAGACATATTTTGTTGATGCAATAGCCTGTGCAGGCAATACCGCTGCGGGCTGTTATTTAGGTAAGCCTTCCGGTAAGAAAAGCCATGATCAGGACTTGAAGGATCTGTGCATACATCTTGAGAACGTACTGAAAAATGACGGCTATAAGGACTTCACTCTGAAGATTTTCGATAATATTGATGATTTTACGGACAGACTTAAGGAAATGGATAATAAACTGTCCACGAAAAGATCGGTAAATGATGAGGGGATGCTCAATACCTTCAGGGCAGTCAGCCTGTAGAAGAATGTGTTTTACACCCGGAATATATGAAAGAATTCAGTATAGATGAAAAAGAAGCCGGCTTAAGGCTTGATAAACAACTTCTTAAGATACTTAATAACTGCGGCAGCGGATTTATCTATAAAATGCTCCGCAAGAAGAATATCACCCTGAATGGTGCAAAGGCAAGCGGGAATGAGCACTTAAAGGCCGGAGATGTTATACGTATATACTTTTCCGATGAGACTTTTTCAAAACTTTCTGATAAAAGGATAGATACAATCCCGGTTTCATCTGGCGATCATGATATCTCCGGGATGATCATCTTCGAAAATGAAGATATGATCATTTTGAACAAACCCGCCGGACTCTTATCCCAGAAAGCTTCCGCCGGTGATATTTCACTTAATGAACTGTGCATAAGGTATCTTATTGAAAAAAATGAGCTCTCAGAGGATAGACTGTCGGTTTTCAAACCATCTGTATGCAACAGGCTTGACAGAAATACTTCGGGGCTTATCATTTTTGCCAAGAATTATTCGGCCGCAGTATCATTATCCGAAATGCTTAAAATGCGGGAACTGAAAAAGTATTACCTGTGTCTTGTCAAAGGAAGGATTGAAAAGAGCGAAAGAACAGACGGGTATCTTGTTAAAGACGGGGGCAAAAACAAGGTTTCGGTATATTCGGATCACCGTGAAGCCCGTTGAGATATTTAAGGATGCCACATTGCTTAAAGTTAAGCTTGTGACCGGAAAGAGCCATCAGATAAGGGCTCATCTTGCATTTATGGGTCATCCCATATTCGGAGATGAAAAGTACGGTGACAGAAGGATCAATACTCTCATAAGGGAGAGATACGGTATAAAGCACCAGATGCTCCATTCTTTCAGACTCATCATCCCTGATAATGCAGGCGGCTGTCTTAAGGAACTATCCGGAATGAGTTTTGAAGCACCTTTACCGGAAGAATTTAATAGTGTTATCGCTTCTTATAAAGATAAATAAACGGAGACAACATGCCCACATGGAACAGCAGAGGACTTCGCGGTTCGACACTCGAGGACCTCATAAACAGGACAAATGAAAAATACAGGGATAACAGGCTCGGACTCATACAGAAGATACCGACGCCAATAACTCCGATAAATATAGATAAGTCCAACAAACAGATAACACTCGCATATTTCGACCAGAAGAGTACGGTTGATTATATAGGAGTTGTGCAGGGGATACCCGTATGCTTTGATGCCAAGGAATGTGCAAAGGAAACTTTCGCACTTGCAAACATACATGAACATCAGGTACAGTTCATGAAAGAATTTGAGGAACAGGGCGGCATCGCCTTTTTCCTTCTTTATTTCTCGGGACTTGATATTTTCTATTATCTTAAGTTTTCAACGCTGATGGTGTTCTGGAACAGAATGCTTGAAGGCGGGCGTAAGAGTTTTAAATACGAAGAACTTGACGAGGATTATATCATTAAACACAAACACGGAGTTATAATCCCGTACTTCGATCTGCTCAACAAGGATCTTCAGGAGCGTGAATAAAAGGTTGACACATTAGAGATGATTTTATATAATTATCGCCATGGCAGCGTGTTACCACATTAGCATACTAAAGTGAACGGAGTAAAAATGCAGAAGAAACTTATCCATACACCGGAAGGTGTGCGTGACATATACGGTAATGAATTCCGTAAAAAACTTGAAACCCAGAACAGACTGATGGAAGTTCTAAGGAGTTTTGGCTATGAAGATATCCAGACTCCCGTATTTGAGTTCTTTGATATTTTTTCCGGAAATATCGGAACAACTCCATCCAAGGAATTATACAAATTCTTTGATAAGGAGGGAGATACCCTGGCTCTGCGGCCTGATTTCACACCATCTATCGCAAGGGCAACGGCAAAATACTTTGCAGACGAAGATATGCCATTAAGGTTCTGTTATCAGGGTAACACCTTCGTAAATACATCCGATTATCAGGGCAGGCTCAAGGAAACAACAGAGATAGGAGCAGAACTCATAAATGACGGAAGCGTCGATGCGGACGTCGAGGTACTCCTGATGGTCGTGGAAGCGCTTCGAAGCGTCGGTCTTAAGGATTTTCAGATAAGCATAGGAAACCTTGAATTTTTCAAAGGCCTGTGCGGCGAATACGGTATAGATGAGGAAATGGAACTTGAGCTTAGGGAAATGATAAACGACAAGAACTATTTCGGTACTCAGGATATCCTTGACTCTCTTAAGCTTAATGATGATGTAAAAAACATTTTTGCAAGGATGCCAGAAATGTTCGGCGGAAAGGACATCCTCTCCGAGGCTAAAGGATATGTATCAAATAAGCGCTCACTTGCCGCCATAGACCGTCTTACACAGATATATGAACTCTTAAGCATGAACGGAGCAGGTGATCATATTTCCTTCGATCTCGGAATGCTCAGCAGATATAACTATTACACCGGCATCATATTCAGGGCTTATACATACGGAAGCGGGGATGCCATCGTAAAGGGCGGAAGATATGATAATCTGCTTAACGAATTCGGTAAAAATGCTGAAGCGATAGGCTTCTGTATAGTGATAGACCGGCTTATGTCGGTACTTGCAAGACAGAAGATAAAGACTGATAATATAAGGCCCGATATGTATCTTATCACATATTCGGACGGAAGCGCTCTTACCGCCTATAAGAAGGCCTCTGAAATACGTTCCGGCGGCGGTATCGCGGTACTTATGTCAAAAAGCGTTTATTCCGATCAAAAGGTGAAGGAATACGCAAAGGAACACGAACTTAAGATAACGGATATTTCTTGAACTCAGATAATAAAGGATGCGTCATGAATTATATTACATTTGCGCTCGGTAAGGGGCGCCTTGCAAACAGAACACTGCAGCTTTTGGAAGAGATCGGCATAACCTGTGAGGAGATGAAGGACAAGGATACCAGGAAGCTTATCTTTGTCAATGAAGAACAAAAGCTCAAATTTTTCCTTGCCAAAGGGCCCGATGTGCCTACTTATGTTGAATACGGAGCAGCCGATATCGGAGTTGTCGGCAAGGATACGATACTTGAAGAGAACCGCAAGTGCTATGAGGTCCTTGATCTTGGTTTCGGAAAATGCCGTATGTGTGTCTGCGGTCCGGAGTCATCGGCAGAACTTTTAAAGCACCATGAAATGATAAGGGTTGCAACTAAATATCCCAGGATAGCCAAGGATTATTTTCACAATAAAAAGCATCAGACTGTGGATATAATAAAATTAAACGGTTCTATCGAACTTGCGCCCATAGTGGGTCTCTCCGAAGTGATAGTCGATATCGTTGAGACGGGTTCGACTCTTAAGGAAAACGGGCTCAAGGTTCTTGAAGAGGTATGTCCTCTCTCTGCAAGGATGATAGTAAATCAGGTGAGCATGAAAATGGAAGCCGAAAGGATAAGTAAGCTTATCAGTGCGATAAAGGAGAAATTATGAGAATAGTAAAACTTACGGAAAAGACAAGAGAAAATATTCTTTCCGGTCTTCTTAAGCGTAATCCTTCACAATACAGCGAATACGAAGGTACGGTAAGGGAGATCCTTGATAAGGTACGAACGGAAGGTGATAAGGCGGTATTTGAATATACACTTAAATTTGATAAGTGTGAACTCACACCGGAGAATGTCAGGGTAACACAGGCTGAGATCGATGAAGCTTTTAACTCCTTTGATAAAGATCTCATCGGAGTTATGGAGAGAGCCGCCGAAAACATCAGAAGATATCATGAGAAGCAGAAACAGAACAGCTGGATAGACACAAGAGAAGAAGGAATAATACTCGGTCAGAAGATAACTCCGATAGGAACAGTGGGTGTCTATGTTCCCGGCGGAAAGGCCGCATATCCTTCATCCACGCTCATGAACATAATACCCGCTTCGGTAGCCGGGGTTAACCGTATAGTGATGACAACACCCGCGGGAGCGGACGGACGTGTGTACCCGGGGACCCTCGTTGCCGCAAAGATAGCCGGAGTTCATGAGATATACAAGATAGGCGGTGCTCAGGCTATTGCAGCAATGGCATACGGTACGGGATCGATCCCTAAGGTCGATAAGATAGTAGGACCGGGTAATATTTTTGTCACCCTGGCAAAAAAGGCGGTTTTCGGAAATGTGAGCATTGACAGTGTGGCAGGTCCGTCCGAGATACTTGTTATTGCTGATGAAACGGCCGATCCCAGATATGTTGCGGCAGATCTTCTGTCTCAGGCAGAACATGATGAACTTGCTTCGGCAATTCTTATAACGACTTCGGAAGAACTGGCAAAAAAGGTCGATATCGAAGTCGAACGGTTTACGAAAACACTTGAGAGACGTGATATAATACTTAAATCTCTTGATAATTACGGTTATATCCTTATAGCCGACAATATCGATGATGCATGTGACACTGCCAATGAGATAGCTTCGGAGCATCTCGAACTGATGACAAGGGATGCATTCAATGTGATGACCAAGATCAAGAATGCCGGAGCCATATTTATCGGAGAACATTCAATGGAGCCTTTGGGAGATTATTTTGCGGGACCAAATCATGTGCTTCCGACAAACGGTACGGCAAAATTCTTCTCACCGCTTGGAGTGGATGCCTTCATCAAGCGTTCGAGCATAATCTCGTATTCACGTGATGCACTTGAACCTGTTGCGGATGATATAATAGCTTTTGCAAATGCCGAAGGACTGACGGCACATGCCAATTCGATAAAGGTAAGATTCAATAAATAAAGAGGAATTGTTTATGAAAAGATCAAGAAAAGCTGATATAAAGAGAGAAACAAAGGAGACTCAGATCGAACTTGAACTTAATCTGGACGGCAGCGGAAATGCCTCTGTAGATACCGGGATAGGTTTTTTCGATCATATGCTTGAGGGCTTTGCCAAACACGGTTTCTTCGACCTTAAACTTCGCTCGACAGGAGATCTGCATGTTGACGGTCATCACACTGTTGAAGATACGGGAATAGTTTTAGGCAGTGCGATAAAGGAAGCCATAGGAGACAAGAAGGGTATAAAACGCTACGGTAATATGATACTTCCTATGGATGATGCACTTGTTCTTTGCGCCATTGATCTGTGCGGACGTCCTTATCTGTCATATGAGGCTGACTTTAAAACAGAGAAGATCGGTTATCTCGATACCGAACTTATAAGGGAATTCTTCTATGCAGTCAGCTACAGTGCGATGATGAACCTGCATATAAAGGTCATATCCGGAACGAATTCACATCATATAGCCGAAGCGATGTTTAAATCATTTGCCAAGGCACTTGACGGAGCAGTATCATTTGATGAACGTATAACTGACGTTTTGTCAACGAAAGGAAGTCTTTAATGGAAAAGAAGATAATACCATGCCTGTATCTTAAGGATAAGAAATTATACGAGGATTTTTCCGATACAAAAGTAATATCCGAATCCCCTGTCGATCATGCGATAATGTGTTCCAACGGCGGCGCGGATATGCTCATACTGTTCGATCAGTCGTATGACGATGCATCCCACGAGGAAGCCCTTCATATAATGCGTGAGATCTGCAGGAGTATAGATATACCCGTCATAGGTGCGGGAAATATCAAGCGTACCGAAGATGTCAAAAAAATAATATACGCCGGTTGTAAATATGCGGCGCTTAATCTTGCCAAGCAGGCAAATGTGGATCTGATCGAAGAGGTAAGCAAGCGTTTCGGCAAAGAAAAGATAATGGTATGCGCGGATGCCGAAGAACAGATACTGGATTCTCTTAAGCTTATCAGGGAATATTCCGGATCCGTGCTTCTTCTTGACGATAAAGTGGTGGATTCGTATAAAGGATTAAAGCTCATACCGGTAACGGACACTGCTTCAACGGATGAAGCATGCAGGCTTCTTAAAAATGAATGCGTTCTGGGTATTTCCGGGAAGTTTGCCAATGAGAATATAAACAGTCTTATGAGCATAAAGAAAAAGCTTTATGAAGGCGGCATAGATACCTGTATCTTCAAAAGTCCGTACAGATTCGAAGACTTCAAGAAAAACAGCGACGGGCATGTTACGGTCGTTGTACAGGACTACAGAACAAACGAGGTCCTTATGGTTGCCTACATGAATGAAGAGGCTTTTAACAAAACCATAGATACGGGGATCATGACCTATTTTTCAAGAAGCCGTAATGAGTTATGGGTAAAGGGCGAGACTTCGGGGCATTACCAGTATGTAAAGTCACTTACGGCTGACTGTGACATGGATACGATACTTGCCAAAGTGGCACAGATAGGAAATGCATGCCATACCGGCAGCTATTCCTGCTTCTTTAATGAGATAGTAAAGACAGATATACAGGCGGTCGATCCGCTTAAGGTTTTTGAAAATGTATATAATGTCATAATGGACAGAAAGAACAATCCAAAGGAAGGTTCCTATACAAATTATCTTTTCGATAAGGGTATTGATAAGATACTTAAAAAGGTGGGAGAGGAAGCTACCGAAATAGTGATAGCCGCCAAGAATCCCGACAAGGAAGAAGTCAAATATGAGATCGCGGATTTCCTTTATCATGTAATGGTACTGATGGCTGAATGCGGTCTGGACTGGACGGATATAACCAAGGAACTTGCCAACAGATAGCTGTGTTTATAAAGGTTTGAGAAGTGAGAAAAACTGCACTTAGTGAAGATATCCTTCTGTCGATCGAGAAGCCTGCCAGATATATCGGTAATGAAGTCAATTCGGTCATGAAGGATAAAAACAAAACAGATGTCAGGTTTGCGATGTGTTTCCCGGATGTATACGAGATCGGCATGTCGCATCTTGGCATACAGATACTGTATTCGATGTTTAACACGTTCGACGACGTATGGTGCGAACGTGTTTATTCTCCATGGACGGATCTTCATAAGATCATGAAGGAGAGAAACATCCCACTCTTTGCGCTCGAATCACAGGACCCAATAAAGGACTTTGATTTCCTTGGCATCACTCTTCAGTATGAAATGTGTTATACAAACATACTTCAGATACTTGATCTGTCCCATATCCCCATGCACGCTTCAGACCGTAACGAAACACATCCAATAGTTATCGGGGGAGGTCCGTGTGCATATAACCCCGAACCCTTGGCTGATTTTTTCGATCTGTTCTACATAGGTGAGGGGGAGACAGCCTACAGATCTCTCATAGATCTGTACAAAAAATGCAGGGCCAAAGGATGCGGACGAAGTGAATTCCTGCACAGGGCATCCAAAATAAACGGGATCTACGTTCCTTCACTTTATAATGTCGAATATGATGAAGAAGGGCTCATTTCATCGTTTGAACCTGTCTCTGATGATGTTCCGAGGATCATCCATAAAGAAATAGAAATGAACGTTTCGGACACTTATTACCCCCTAAAGCCCGTCGTTCCGTTTATAAAGGTAACCCAGGACCGTGTTACCCTTGAGATCCAGCGCGGCTGTATAAGAGGATGCCGGTTCTGCCAGGCCGGAATGCTGTACCGTCCGGTCAGAGAGAGAAACGTTGAGCTTCTTAAAGATTATGCGGTTGAGATGCTTGAAAATACGGGGCATGAGGAGATATCCTTAAGTTCATTGAGTTCAAGTGATTATTCACATCTTGAAGAACTTGTCGGATTTCTTGTCGGATATGCGGAGGATAAAAAGCTTAACATATCCCTTCCTTCATTAAGGATAGATGCTTTTTCCCTGGACGTTATGAGCAAGGTCCAGGATATACGCAAAAGTTCTCTTACATTTGCACCCGAAGCAGGTACACAGAGACTTCGCAATGTCATAAACAAAGGACTTACCAGAGAAGATATACTTAACGGAGCATCGCAGGCCTTTCTCGGAGGATGGACAAGAGTAAAGCTCTATTTTATGCTTGGGCTTCCAACGGAAACGGAAGACGACATGCGCGGTATAGCCGAGCTATCCAACGATATCGCCAGGCTGTATTATGAACTGATCCCAAAACAGGAGAGGCACGGAAGGGTACAGATAGTCTCGTCAAGTTCGTTTTTCGTGCCCAAGCCGTTCACACCGTTTCAATGGGCATCTATGAACACCAAGGAACAGTTCCTTGAAAAAGCTCATTTCGTTAATGACTGCATGCATGAACAGTTAAACAGCAAGAGTATAAAGTATAATTATCATGAAGCGGATGTGAGCATTCTGGAAGGCGTTTTTGCGAGAGGTGACCGGAAACTGTGCAGGGTTCTTGAAAAAGCATATGATAACGGATGTCTTTTTGATGCATGGACAGAAACCTTCCGGGAAGAGCCCTGGATAGAAGCCTTTGAAGAATGCAACATATCAATGGATTTCTATACATCAAGGCAGCGCTCATTTGATGAGATACTGCCATGGGATATGATAGATGCCGGTGTGAGCAGGGACTTTCTTAAAAGAGAGTGGGAGAGAGCCGTAAGAGAAGAAGTAACTCCAAACTGCCGTAAAGCCTGTTCGGGTTGTGGCGCTTTAGTCTACGGCGGAGGCGTATGCTATGAAAATAAGGATCAAATTTAAAAAATATGGCGTTATGAAATTTATAGGGCATTTGGATATCATGCGTTATTTCCAGAAGCTCCTCCGTCGTTCCGATATTCCGATAGCATATACGACCGGAATGAGCCCTCATCAGATTATGTCCTTTGCAATGCCGCTTGGTATAGGCATAGAGAGTGATGCGGAATATGTGGATATCGAGATCACCGGCACAATACCGTCCAAAACAGCGATAAACAGCATGAATGAGAACAGTGTTGAAGGTATAGACATACTGTCCTTTAAGGAACTGCCCGAAAAAAGCATGAACGCCATGGCCAGCATATGTGCTGCCGATTACAGTATTTCCTTCAGGGAAGGTTACAGACCGGATTTTGACTGTATTACAAGACTTGATGCGATGTATAAAGAACCTGAAATAAATGTCCTTAAAAAGACCAAAAAGAGCGAAGGCATAGTCGATATAAAGCCGGGCATCCTTGGTTTTTCCGGAAACAATGATCGCATTGATATGTGCCTGTCGTGCGGAAGCTCACTTAACATTAAGCCCGAGCTTGTACTTAATGCTGTTTATGACAGGGAAGGCTGCGAACTTGATGAGTTCGGACTTCTTATAAAAAGAACCGAGATATACACAAGGATCGACGATAAGTTGATGAGCCTTGATTCAATAGGTACAGACATAGTATGAATGATAACGTTATCGTATTGACAAAGCTGAATGAGCATATTCTGTTCATGTATAAGGAAAAGGGAAAAACGGTCGAATATCAGATCTTTTCTCCCGATGAAACGGATGCTGTCGGCAGCATCTTTGTATGCGAGATCAAGGATATCGTCAGGAGTATCGATGCTTCGTTTATAAATTACGGTGACGGTAAAACAGGTTTCTTAAAAACAACAAAATACAAACGCGGCACGCTTATCCCTCTTATGTTCAAAAGAGCGGGAACGAAAGACAAATCCCCGCTGTTTACGGACGAATTATCTCTGGCGGGATTATATACGGTTATCACAAACAAAGACAGAAACTTCAGTATATCAAAGAGACTTGCGGCTGAAGAAAAGAAGGCGCTCAGGGAGCAGTATTCTTCATTTTTCTGTGATCTTGAGTACGGGATAACATTAAGAACCAACAGTGCGGCCGCAGGTCTTAAGGAAGTTGTCGGCGAAGCTGACGAACTTGCGGGAATTCTTGATGATATAATCGCAAACGGAAATAAAAGAACAGTAGGTACTTTATTGTATAAACCCGAACATGAATGGGCAAAGTATTGTTACAGAACCGATATTTTATCACTTGATAAAATAATAACAGATGTACCCGAAATACATGATGTATTAAAAGAAGATCTGATCGGCAGATTGCGGACGATAAATCCGGATATAAAACTGGAATTATATGAAGATCCGCTTCTTCCTCTTGATAAGCTCTATTCGATAAACACAGGTATTGAAGAAACGCTTAACAGGAAGGTATGGTTAAGATCCGGCGGTTTTCTGTACATTGAGACTACGGAAGCCCTTACTTCGATAGATGTCAATTCCGGGAAGAATCCCTCCGCTAAGGACAAGGAAGAGGCAGTATTTGAATGTAACCTTGAAGCCACGGATGAAATATGCAGACAGATAAGACTGAGAGGTCTGGGCGGCATAATCATAATCGATTACATCAACATGAACAAACAGGATCATATAAGGAACGTGGTCAACCGTCTCAAACAGGGCATATTGAGGGATCCGGTCAAAACAGAATACCATGACATGACTGCGCTGTCACTTGTAGAACTTACACGCATGAAGATCCGTGAACCGCTCAGCATACAGTATGAACATGCCCGGGAACATAAATGCGATCCCGCCTGATATTAGGGAGGGGACAGGATACGGAGAAATAAAATGGCTGAATTATCACCTATGATGCAAAAATATCTCGAAACCAAAGAAGAATACAAGGATTGTATTCTCTTTTATCGTCTCGGAGATTTTTATGAGATGTTCTTCGAAGATGCCAAGACAGTTTCCAGGGAACTTGAGCTGACTCTTACCGGAAAAAACTGCGGACTTGAGGAACGGGCTCCCATGTGCGGAGTTCCGCATCATGCCGTGGAAGCATATCTTAACAAACTCATCCAAAAAGGATATAAGGTTGCGATATGCGAACAGGTGGAGGATCCCAAGCTTGCCAAAGGACTGGTAAAACGTGAAGTAACAAGGATCGTGACTCCCGGAACAAACCTCGATATGCAGGCTCTTGATGATTCGATTCGAGGAACAATTACCTTATGTGTGTCTCATTTATCGCTGACCGGTACGGCCTGTCGGTATGTGATGTTACTACCGGAGAATTTTACACCACCGAGGTTGATGAGCCCAAAAAGCTTCTGGATGAGATATATAAGTATTCACCTGCGGAGATAGTATGCAACGATTCGTTCCTCTTGTGCGGTATAGACATTGATGAGCTCAAATATAAGCTGAATGCAGCGGTCTATGCTCTTGAAGCCTGGTATTTTGATGATGAGCTGTGTGAACGCAGGATAACGGATCATTTTAAGACGGACAGGGTGACCTGCTTTGGCTTAAACAGCAAAGAATGCGGGATGATAAGTGCAGGTGCTCTTTTATCTTACCTCTATGAGACACAGAAAAATTCCCTGGCTCAGATAAGAACGATAAAAACTTATGACGTCTCCGAATACATGGTGCTTGACTCTGCAACAAGGCGCAACCTTGAATTAACGGAAACGATACGTGACAAACAAAAAAGAGGATCGCTTCTCGGCGTTCTTGACAGGACCAAGACCGCCATGGGAGGCAGGGCTTTAAGATCGTTCCTCGAACAGCCTTTGATTGATAAGGAACGTATCACATTAAGACTTGACGCTGTTGATGAGTTCCTTAAGAATACCGTTACCAGAGAAGAGATACGAGAGTATTTAGGGCCCGTATATGACCTCGAACGACTTATGAGCCGCGTGATCTATAAGTCCGCAAATCCGAGAGATCTGCTTGCTTTCGGTTCGTCTCTTAAGATGCTCGAACCCATAAAAGAACAGATGAAGGATTTTACTTCAAAGGAACTTAGCGGTCTTTACGGTGAACTTGATACTCTCGACGATCTGTACGATCTCATTGCTTCAGCCATCTCGGACGAACCTCCGCTCCAGATAAAGGAAGGCGGTATCATAAGGGAAGGTTATAATGAGACCGTCGATTCTCTAAGAAATGCCAAAAAAGACGGGAAAAACTGGCTGGCACAGCTTGAGGCAAGAGACAGGGAACGGACAGGCATTAAAAATCTGAAGATCAAGTACAACCGCGTTTTCGGTTATTATTTTGAAGTGACCAATTCCTTCAAAGATATGGTACCGTCCGATTATATAAGAAAACAGACACTGGCAAACGCCGAAAGATACACTACCGATGAGCTCAAAGAACTCGAGGATAAGATCCTTAATTCCGAAGAGAAGCTGTTTTCCCTGGAATACGATCTCTTCTGTGAAGTAAGGGATACACTTGCGGATAACATAGAGAGGATCCAAAAGACGGCTTCCGTGATCGCAAGGCTTGACGTATTTGCATCCCTTGCGCATGTGGCGGAAAAGAACCGTTACTGCCGGCCCTCAATAAACGAGAGGGGCGTTATAGATATCGAAAAAGGGCGCCATCCTGTAGTGGAACAGATGATCAATTCCGACATGTTCATAAATAACGATACTCATCTGGACAACGGCAAAAACAGGATATCGATCATCACAGGTCCCAATATGGCCGGTAAATCCACGTATATGCGTCAGACTGCGCTGATCGTCCTGATGGCACAGATAGGCTCCTTCGTTCCGGCACAGTCCGCAAATATAGGACTTGTTGACCGCATATTCACAAGAGTCGGTGCTTCAGACGATCTTGCGAGCGGCCAGAGTACATTTATGGTCGAGATGGCAGAAGTGGCCAATATACTTAGGAACGCAACCAAGGACAGTCTTCTCATACTTGATGAGATCGGACGCGGGACTTCGACCTTTGACGGACTGTCGATCGCATGGGCGGTCGTTGAATATATATCAAATCCCAAACTGCTCGGTGCGAAGACTCTTTTTGCCACGCACTATCATGAACTTACAGAACTCGAAGGAAAGCTTGATTCGGTAAACAATTATTGCATAGCGGTAAAGGAACAGGGGGACAATATCGTATTCCTGCGCAAGATAGTTAAGGGCGGCGCCGATAAGAGTTACGGGATACAGGTCGCAAAGCTTGCAGGAGTGCCGGATTTTGTCATCGACAGGGCCAAGGAGATAGTCGAAGAACTCTCGGATAATGATATTACGGTAAATGTAAAATCAATAGCCGAAAAAAAGGAAGAGAAGAAGAGCAGGGTCAAGCGGCTTGATGAAGTGGATCTTAACCAGATGTCGTTATTCGATACGGTAACGGATGATGATGTCATAAGCGAATTAAAGGAACTGGATCTTAACAATATGACACCCATGGATGCTCTTAATACACTAAGCAAGCTTCAGAATAAACTGATAAACAGGTGGAGTTATTAGTATGGACAGAAACATTCAGATACTTGACAAAAACACGATCGACAAGATCGCAGCAGGTGAGGTCGTCGAACGGCCGATGTCCGTTGTGAAGGAACTTGTGGAGAATTCCATAGACGCTGGTGCAAATGCGATAACAGTCGAGATAAAGGATGGCGGTATATCATACATAAGAGTCACCGATAACGGCTGCGGGATACAGCGCCGGGATATAAAAACGGCATTTTTAAGACATGCGACAAGCAAGATACACTCAATAGAGGATCTTATAGATGTCGGCAGCCTTGGTTTTCGCGGTGAGGCATTATCGAGCATAGCCGCTGTATCAAAGGTAGAACTGCTCACCAAAACCGCTGAAGATATCTCCGGAAGCAGATATGTGATAGAGGGCTCGAAGGAACTCAGTTTTGATGATGTCGGGGTACCCGAAGGAACAACATTTATAGTAAGACAGCTGTTTTACAATACGCCGGCAAGAAGGAAATTCCTTAAGACTCCGCAGACCGAAGGGAGCTATATCTCTGATTATATGGAAAAGGTCATGCTGTCTCATCCGGATATTTCCTTTAAACTCATCATAAATAATAATACACGTCTGCAAAGTTCGGGAAACGGCGAGATCATAGATATAATATACAGCCTTTACGGGCGTGACATGACACAGGCACTTCTCCCCATAAATACATCCGACGGTGATATAAAGATCACCGGATATATCGGAAAGCCTGAATTATCAAGAGGGAACAGGAGTTTTGAGTTATATTATGTAAACCGACGTTATATACAGAGCACGGTTATCAGGCGTGCACTCGATGAAGCATACAAGCCTTATCTTATGCTGCATAAATATCCCGTAGTATTCCTGTTTCTTGACATATCGCCCGAACTAATTGATGTAAATGTGCATCCGACCAAGAAGGAGATAAGGTTCCTTGAAGGCGGCCAGCTTTATGACATGCTCGTAAACAGCATAAGGGATACGTTGTCCGGCAGGGAACTCATCGCACAGATACATGAGACGGATGACGAAGATAACACCTTTGATCATGCACCGGAAAATGTCCGTCCCGAACCGTTTGAACAAAATGCGATAGGTACTTTTACCGCAGAACATGAAAATGAGCGTCCTGTTTTATCCCTGCATGAAACACCCTCATATAAAAGCGAGGATCATAACGGTCTTTCCGAACGGATCGAAGCATACAGACATATGCCTGCTTCAATCGAACGTCTTAACATAAACGTATCCGACCGGGAAAAGACAGATGTTTTTTATGAGTCCGTATCAAGATCCGATGATCATGATAATGAAGGCAAGGCAGATGCAAAACATGAACAATTGTCAATGTTTGAACATGGTTTCCTACGAGCGTCTTATAAAGCAGTTTGAGAACGGAAGCGTGGACAGCCAGATGCTTAATCCTCCTATCATAGTTACATTAAGTACCGCTGAAGAAGCTGTGATAAAAAAATATGAAGATAATTTCCGCCGTGTCGGCTTTGAGATAGAGCAGTTCGGCGGAAATGAGTATTCGATACGTGAGATACCGACCGACCTGTTCGGGCTTACTCCGGAAGAGTATTTCCATGATCTTCTCGATGAACTTATGAACGATAAACAGTCTGAAAACATAGATGCAGTCGATCACAGGATCGCAACAATGGCCTGCAAGAGTGCCGTCAAGGGAAATGACCGTCTGTCATACGAGGAGGCGGCGGCTCTCATAGACGAACTCATGACACTTGATAATCCTTTCAACTGCCCGCACGGAAGACCGACGATAGTATCTTTTACAAGATCGGATGTCGAGAAGATGTTTAAAAGGATAGTATCGTAATGAACAGAACCGGAAAACAAAGCCTGATAATACTCACGGGTCCGACAAGCGTGGGAAAAACAGCACTTTCGATCAGACTTGCGTCTGAACTTTCGGGTGAGATCATCTCAGCCGACTCCATGCAGGTTTACAGACACATGGATATAGGCACGGCCAAGATAACAAAAGAGCAGATGCGCGGGATACCTCATCATCTCATCGACATCCTTGAACCAACGGAGGAATATAACGTATCCAGATTTAAGGACGAGGCTTCAAAAGCAGTTTCCAGGATATCCCAAAGAGGAAAACTTCCTGTCATAGCCGGCGGTACGGGTTTCTATATCCAGGCTCTTCTTTATGATATTGATTTTTCTGACAATGCACAGACCGATTACAGAAGAGAACTCTTTGATACCGCATCCGAATACGGAAATGAGTATCTGTTTGAAAAGCTTAAGGAAGTCGACCCGAAAGCAGCGTCATACCTTCATGCAAATGATGTAAAAAGGGTTACAAGAGCGCTTGAATTCTATAAGGAAACAGGGATGCGGATATCCGAGCATAACGAAAATGAGCGTAAGAAGGAACCCGTATATGATCATGCATATTTTGTTCTCAATATGCCAAGAGAAAAGTTATATAAAAATATTGACAGACGTGTGGATGATATGATAGAAAACGGTCTTGTCGATGAAGTAAGAGGATTAAGCGAGATGGGCTGCACGGAAGATATGGTATCCATGAAAGGGCTCGGATATAAGGAAATACTCAGGTTTTTAAACGGAGATATCAGTCTTGACGAGGCTGTCTATACGATAAAGCGCGACACCAGACATTTTGCCAAAAGACAGCTTACATGGTTTAAACGCGAGCGGGATGTGATCTGGATAAATAAAGATGAATTTGATGATGATGACGACAGGATAGCAGAGTTTATAAAAGAACACTTGATAAAAACGGGAGTGTATAAGGAATGAAAAACAACTATAAGGAAGATAAGAACGAAATATACGCCAAACTCGGTATAGACAGTGATGTACTTGCCTGTTCCGAGAAAATACTCACACGTCTTAAAGACCGTTTTGATGCGATAGATGAAACAGCGGAATACAACCAGTTAAAGGTCCTTAATGCCATGCAGGAGTGCCATGTTTCGGAGAGCTGCTTCCAGATGTCAAGCGGATACGGATACAACGATCAGGGACGCGATACGCTCGAAAAGGTATACGCAAATATCTTCCATACGGAGGATGCACTTGTGAGACCTCAGATAACCTGCGGAACACATGCGCTTAACGTAGCCCTGTCCGCCAATTTAAGACCGGGCGATGAACTACTCTCACCTGTGGGAAAACCTTACGATACGCTTGAAGAAGTCATCGGTATCAGGCCTTCATGCGGATCTCTTGCCGAATACGGGATAACATACAGTCAGGTCGATCTTAAAAGTGACGGTTCGTTTGACTATGACGGTATAAGAGAAGCTATAAATGACCGGACAAAACTTGTTACCATTCAGCGTTCCAAAGGATACCAGACACGGCCTACCTTATCCGTCGATTGGATCGGTGAACTGATCGGATTTATAAAGGGGATAAAACCCGACGTTATCTGTATGGTCGATAACTGTTACGGAGAATTTGTGGAACGTATCGAGCCCACCGACACGGGTGCCGATATGGTGGTCGGATCCCTTATTAAAAATCCCGGCGGAGGTCTTGCACCTATCGGCGGCTATATCGCCGGAAAACGAGAATGCATAGAAAGATGCGCATACAGGCTTACCTCACCCGGGCTTGGCAAAGAAGTGGGAGCATCTCTTAATGTCATACAGAGTTTTTATCAGGGACTTTTCATGTCTCCGACGGTAGTGTCGGGAGCTTTAAAGGGTGCCATCTTTGCCGCAAACATATTTGATGCTCTGGGATTTCCCGTTCATCCCGATCCAAAAGTCAGCCGTCATGATATAATACAGGCCGTAACCCTGGGCTCCGCAGAGGGCGTTATCTCTTTCTGTAAGGGGATCCAGGCTGCCGCTCCCGTGGACAGCTTTGTTACACCCGAACCGTGGGCCATGCCCGGATATGATGCTGATGTCATCATGGCTGCAGGCGCCTTTGTTTCCGGATCATCGATCGAACTTAGTGCCGATGGTCCGATAAAGGAACCGTATGCCGTTTATTTTCAGGGCGGCCTTACCTTCCCTCATGCAAAATACGGCATCATGAGGGCAGTGCAGCAGCTTAAGAATGACGGCCTTGTTTCGGTAACCGATGCTATACAGAAACTGTAAAATGTGGTATAATATCTTGATATTTTTATTGGATCCGGAGGATAATTTTGTCAATAAGTGCATTCGGTATCGATCTCGGTACCTATAATATAAAGATATATAACGGTTTTAACGATACGATCAGTTCTCAGAAGAATATCATCGCCATACAGAAGATAATGAACAAGAAGAACCTTTTTGCATACGGCGATCATGCTTTTGAAATGTATGAGAAGGCTCCGCAGAACATAACGGTTTCTTTCCCTGTTATGAACGGAGTTATTGCCGACATCAATCACATGCAGGTACTTCTGCGCAATTTTATAAATGATTCGATGAACGGCAATATAAAGGGTGCTGATTTCTATATTTCGGTACCCACCGATATAACCGAGGTTGAGAAGAGGGCTTTCTTCGATCTCGTAAGGGAATCGAACGTAAAGGCAAGGAACATATACATCGTTGAAAAGGCAATTGCGGATGGTGTGGGGCTTGATGTTGATGTTATCAATTCACAGGGTATCCTTGTAGTGAACATAGGATATGAGACGACCGAGATCTCCATCCTGTCAATGGGCGGTATCGTTTTAAGCCGTCTTATTAAGATCGGCGGCAAGCGTTTTGACGAGAGCATCAGAAACATAATCCGAAAGGAATACAATCTTCTTGTAGGCATCAAGACGGCAGAGAAGGTTAAGATCGCACTTCCGGAACTCGAAGAAGCACAGGAGGATGCGGTCGTTTACGGCAGGGATATCGTTACGGGGCTTCCCGTGGAACGTTCTATCCCGACCAATCTCATTGAAAAGGCAATGAAGGAACATTTCGAAACGATAATAGACAGTGTCAGGGTCATACTTGAACGCACACCACCTGAACTGGGTGCTGATATCTACAAGAAGGGGATCTTTTTAACGGGCGGTTCCGCGGGTATAGGTGACCTGCATGAGCTTATAGCCGGAAGCACGGGACTTAAGGTCAATTTTTCCGTGAACGGAGAAGAGAGCGTTGCATACGGACTTTCTCAGATAATCAAAAATGAGGAGTTCCGTTCCGTTGTATATTCGATGCAGGATCTGTAGATCGGCGCTGTCTTATGAAGGAAACTGTAAGGGGTACAGATGGGAAAAAGAGGGCACAGAAGGGATAGGTTTTCTATTCCCGCTAAATATATATTTCTTATATTGACAATTCTATGTGTCGCAATGATGATCATATCATTTACGACAGACTTCGTAAGCGAGCCGCTCGATACTGCGGCCGGTTATGTCATTGTTCCTTTCCAGCGGGGCCTCGGTGCTGCGGGCGCATGGCTTTCGGGACGATCCGAGAACATAAAGAAGATCAATGAACTTACCGAAGAGAATGCCGAACTGAAGGAAAGGATAGACGAACTCACCATACGCATAAATGATCTGCAGCGGGATAAATACGAACTTTCGCAGCTGCGCAGTCTGTTCCTCCTTGATGAACAGTATTCGGATTATGAAAAAGTGGGTGCACGTGTCATCGGGAAGGATACGGGCAACTGGTTCTCATCTTTCATAATCGATAAGGGAAGCAATGACGGTATCATGACGGATATGAATGTGATGGCCGGTTCGGGACTTGTCGGGATCGTAACAAATGTCGGTCCCAACTGGGCGAAGGTCCGCTCCATAATAGACGACACATCGAGTTTGAGCGGGATGGTAATGTCAACCTCTGATACCCTTATAGTTTCAGGAGATCTTGAACTTATGGATGACGGATATATCAGATTCTCACAGCTTATCGATGAGGATGATGCCGTGGCCTCCGGCGATCAGGTCGTCACTTCAACAATAAGCAATAAGTATCTTCCCGGAATATCGATCGGTTATATAACCGAAATAGAAAAGGATGCTAACAATCTTACAAAATCGGGATTTATAACACCGGCAGTTGATTTCAAGAGACTTACCACCGTCCTCGTAGTAACGGAACTTAAAGAGGAGAGCGAGTAGATAATGCTAAGAAGGATCACCGTTCTGTTAATGATAATAATCGGATATCTGCTTCAGACGACGCTGTTTAAATCCATCTCACTTGCAGGTATAGTCCCCAATATACTCATTATCCTTACTTCCGCATTCGGATTCATGCGGGGCAAGAACGAGGGTATGTTCATAGGTTTTGTCTCGGGACTGCTTATCGATATTTTTTTCGGATCGATACTCGGATTTTATGCACTTGTTTATATGTTCATCGGCTACTTGAACGGATTCTTCAGAAGGATATTTTATCCCGAAGATATAAAGCTTCCCATGATCCTTATAGGAGCAAGCGAATTCCTGTACTGTTTCATCTGTTACATCTTCCTGTTCCTGTTAAGGGGAAGGCTTCATCTCGGGTATTATTTTTTACATATAATACTGCCTGACATCGTATATACGGTGCTCGTTACCCTTATCATCTACAAGGGTATACTATTTGTTAACGAATGGCTTGAATCGCACGAAACAGGGAGAGCTTGATCTTGCTTACCGACATAAAGGAATGGATAAAACGAATAATATTTTCCAGGCTCTTTGTGCTTTCCATAATCATGGGAGCTCTGTTTTTTGTACTCATACAACGGCTTTTTGTTTTGCAGATAATAAACGGTGCCGACTATCTTAACAACTTTACCCTCACCATAAAAAAAGAGATATCACTGCCCGGTGCACGCGGAAACATATATGACAGGAACGGAGAACTCCTTGCATATAACGAGCTTGCATATTCGGTGACGATAGAAGACAACTACGAATC
Source organism: uncultured Lachnospiraceae bacterium (assembly GCA_900320345.1). Classification (GTDB taxonomy): domain Bacteria; phylum Bacillota; class Clostridia; order Lachnospirales; family Lachnospiraceae; genus UBA2868. The sequence continues at coordinate 41,156 of ONRZ01000028.1, forward strand.
GACTGCCGATAAGAACATTCTTATGAATGCCACGATCATAAAGACCGTTGATCTTATAGAGTCCTGCGGCGATGAGGTCAATAATGATTTCAAGATAATACTCAACAGGTTCGGCCGGTATGAATATATCGTCAAGGACACGAGGCTTTTAAGGTTTCTGGCTGATATCTACGGACACCCAAAGATCGATGAGCTCACGGCTGAGGAACGCAATTCCACTGCCGACGATGTTATAAACTATCTGTGTTCGAAGGAAAAATACCAGATAGGTACACTGCATTATAACGAAGACGGAGAGCGTACTTTTAATCCCAAAGAGGGATACACGCCGGAAGAGATATTAAAGATCATTACCGTACGTTTTGCAATGAGTACGAACAGCTATCAGAAATATCTTTCTACCGTTATCGCATCCCAGGTCAGTGACAAAACGGTAGCGGCAATAATCGAGAACAGGAATGAACTGCAGGGAGTCGATATCGCCGAGAATATGCTAAGACGTTATAACGATCCTCAGTATTTTTCACACATAATCGGTTATGTCGGGAACGCATCCACCGAAGATCTTAATGAACTCGCAGGATCTTCGCATGATTACGATATGACGGACATTGTCGGCAAGGCCGGCATAGAAAAAGCAATGGAAGACAGTCTGCAGGGACGTAAGGGCCGCGATGTCGTATTCACTGACAATGTCGGCAAGGTCCTTGAGACCGACAGCCACGACGATCCCGTTGCCGGGCAGAACATCTATCTGTCCATAGACTCGGATCTCCAAAAGGCCGTTTACAACATGCTCGAGCAGAAGCTTGCCGGTATTCTGGTCACCAAGATAATAAACATGAAGGAATACAACAATTCAGAGGTCAAATCATCAAATATGATGATACCGATCGATGATGTTTATTATGCGCTCATAAACAATAATGTAATAGATATAAATGCTTTTAATGAAGCAAATGCCCATACTTATGAGAAACAGGTAAATGAAAAGTTCAGATCAAGACAGGATGAGATCATCGCAGAGATCAAAACGGAACTTCTCGAAACCGCAAACCCGTACAACCAGCTAAGCAAGGAGATGCAGGTCTATGAAAGTTATATAGTGAGCAGACTCCAGTCTTCATCAACCGGTATCATAATGAATGATATGGTCGATAAGGACGACCGGACTTATATAAACTGGACGATCAAGGAAACAATAAGCCTTCGTGAATACCTGAACTACTGTCTTGCACAGAACTGGATAGATATCTCAAAGTTTCATGCGGACAGCCTTTATTCGGACACTTCCGAGGTGTATGAGCAGCTCGTGGATCATATATGCAGCGATCTTAAGAGCGATACGGGCTTTTCCAAAAAGATCTATAAATACATGATAAGGGATAATTACGTATCCGGAAAGGAACTGTGCCTCATACTGTTCGAGCAGAGAGTAATATACGGTACATCGGCAGAGAAACAGGCACTTGAAACCGGTGCCAAAACTCCGTATGAATTCATAATAAACAAGATATCAAACATCGAGATAACACCCGCACAGCTGGCGCTCGATCCGTGCTCCGGTTCGTGTGTTGTCTTAAGCACGGACGGAGAAGTCCTTGCATGTGTTTCTTATCCGGGCTACAATGCAAACCGGCTTACGAACACGATAGATGCGGACTATTATGCCGAGTTGATGAACGATCTTTCAAGTCCGATGTACAACCATGCCACACAGCAGATGACCGCACCCGGATCCACCTTTAAAATGGTCAGCGCGATAAGCGGTCTCGGAAACGGCGTGATAAATCTGGGAGAGCCCCTGTCATGTCACGGTATTTACGAAATAGAGAGCCTGGATCTGGAAAAAAAGTGCTGGGTATATCCCGGCGCACACGGAAGCCTGGATGTCGTTCATGCAATCGAGAATTCCTGCAACAGTTTTTTCTATGAAGTGGGCTACAGGCTCAGTACCAATCTTCATACCACGACTTACAATGAGACGCTCGGTCTGGAAAAACTGCGGACATATGCCGACATGTTCGGTCTTACGGAAAAGACAGGGATCGAGATGGAAGAGAACGAACCGCAGTTTTCCGATACTCTTCCCATAGACTCGGCCATAGGACAGGGTAGTCACAACTATACAACCATCGGACTTGCGCGTTATGTTGATACGATCGCAACCCGTGGTGTCTGTTATGACCTGACTCTTATAAACAGGATAGAGACCACGGACGGTGAAGTGGTATTAAGATATACACCGAATGTACGAAATCGCATGGATGTTCCGAGCCAGTACTGGGATGCGGTACAGAACGGCATGAGACTTGTTGTTCGGAAAACAAATGCATATAAGGGTTTTCCGATAACGGTCGCAGGTAAGACCGGAACAGCGCAGACTTCACTTTCACGTACAAACCACGCTCTTTTTGTGGGATTTGCTCCGTATGACAGACCCGAGATAGCCGTGTCGGTCCGTATCGCTTACGGATACACTTCCGCAAACGCCGCGGCGCTTGCAAGTGATGTGATGAGATACTATTTCGGCCTCGAAGATGCCGATCAGCTTATAAACGGAATCGCTGATGTTGATGAAACTCAGGAAGTTATCGAAGATTAAAGGGGGAACATTATGAGCAGTCAGAATACTGTAATGCTTAAAAGCTTTAAGAACGGGATAAACATTAAGCTGGATCCCGAGGCGGATTTTGAAACCATATATCAGGAGCTTATAGAAAAATTCAATGCTTCTGCGAAATTCTTCGGGAAAGCAAGGCTTGTTATATCGTTTGAAGGAAGGACTTTAACTGAAGACGAAGAGGAATTCCTGATAAAATGCATACAGGAGAATACCGATATTACCGTAGCATGTGTGATAGGGAAGAACGAAGCACAGGAAATACAGTATATAAGGGCCGCAAACAGCTTCTCCGAAAACAGCAATGAACATGGCGGACAGTTCTACAAGGGCAGTATAAAAGCCGGTGAGACCATAGAAACCGACTCAAGTCTTATCGTACTCGGTGATGTGAACAACGGCGGGGAGGTCTCGGCTTCCGGAAACGTTATAATACTCGGCAGCCTTTACGGTCATGTTCATGCCGGATGCTTTGGAGATGATAAAAGTTTTATCGTTGCACTCGATTTAAAATCATCCCTTATAGAGATAGCCGACCGCAAAGAACTCATAACGGAAAAAAACTCACTGTTCCTTAAGAACAAGGCAGTTCCCAAGATAATCTATGTTGACGGCGATGTTTTGCGTGCAAAGGCGATAACAACAGATACACTTAATAATCTTCCTTTGTGATAAGAGGTTTATATGTTTGATATTTTCAGGATCTTTTCAAAATACAGTATAAAAAAATACAATTTTTTCCTGGTACTTCTTACGATAGCGATATCGGTTGTGGGAATCCTTCTCATAGGCAGCGCAAAATCGGATCTTACGGAGCGTCAGATCCAGGGACTTATAATAGGTCTGGCTGTCATGATCCCGCTTTCTCTTATCGATTATCACTTTATACTGAAGTTCTACTGGATAGAGTATGCACTGGCCATACTTCTGCTCATCGCGGTATATTTCTTCGGCGACAAAGGAGGCGGTGCGGCACGCTGGTTTACTCTCTTCGGACTGCGTTTCCAGCCCTCCGAACTGGTAAAAATATTATTGATTTTATTTTATGCACAGTTTATTATGAAACATGAGGATAAACTGAATACATTCCGCATGCTTTTGGCATGTATTATTCTGATAATCCCTCCTTTTGTCCTGATCTTCGAACAGCCGGATCTGTCCACCAGTATAATGATACTCGTTATATTCGGAGTACTTATGTTCCTTGGCGGTCTGAGTTATAAAGTCATTCTCGTTGTTGCGGCTATCGCAATACCTTCAGCCGTCATTCTTCTTAACATGATACTCACTCCGGGACAGACAATAGTCAACGAATATCAGCAGAAACGTCTGCTCGCATGGATCCAGCCCGAAAAATATGCATCGACGGAAGCATATCAGCAGCTTAATTCGATTACCGCGATAGGTTCGGGACAGCTGCAGGGCAAGGGACTTAACAATAACGTTATAGGCTCGGTCAAGAACGGTAACTTCATTTCGGAAGCCCAGACAGACTTTATTTTTGCCATAGCGGGAGAGGAACTTGGCTTTATCGGATGCTGCGGCATAATCATATTACTGCTTCTGATAGTCATTCAGTGTATATGGATAGCTGCCCGTGCAGATGATATGGCAGGAAGGCTTATCGCGGGAGGAATGGCCGGTTTTATCGGTTTTCAGACTTTCATCAACATAGGCGTCACCACCATGATACTCCCAAATACCGGTCTTACGCTGCCTTTTGTAAGTTACGGCCTGACATCGCTCGTTACCATGTTCATCGGTATCGGGATCGTACTTAATGTAAGACTGCAGGCGGATAATCTTATGTACTGAACGACGGTACGAAAGGAAATATTTCATGAATATAGGATTGATAGCACACGATTCAAAGAAGAAACTTATGCAGAATTTCTGCATTGCATACAGGGGAATACTAAGCAAGAACACATTATATGCCACCGGGACGACCGGACGGCTTATAGAGGAAGTTACAAACCTTACCATACATAAATATCTTGCGGGTCATTTGGGGGGAGAGCAGCAGATAGGTGCCCAGATAGAACATAACGAGATCGATCTTATGATCTTCTTACGGGATCCTCTGTCTCCGAAATCACATGAACCGGATGTGAGTTATATCATAAGACTGTGTGATATGCATAATATCCCTCTTGCGACCAATGTCGCAACTGCGGAGCTTCTTATCAAATCCCTTGACAGAGGAGATATGGAATGGCGTGAAATGTACAAATAAGTATATCCTGTTCTCAATAGGCATACTGTTTATCTTAACTCTGACCGGATGCAGGACTTCGGGTTACAGGATGCCTTATGACTACAAGACAAAATTATCCGCATTTACCTTCAATACATTGAGCAGCGAAGATGCCGCTGTTCCGTTTGCAGGCGATCTGTGTGTGGCGGGCGATGAAAATACCCAGGGCGGTCCCGATATGTCCATGGCCACTTCGGCAGGTCTTTTTGATGTAGGTTCATGCGGTACCGTATATGCCAAGAATCTTCATAAGCAGATGTATCCTGCTTCCCTTACCAAGATAATGACAGCGCTTCTTGCGCTCAAATACGGACATCCCGAAGACACTCTTACGGCTTCGGCGAATGTTTATATAAGTGAACCCGGAGCTCAGCTTGTGGGGCTTAAGGAAGGTGACAAGCTCACTCTCGATCAGGCTCTTCACGCTCTTTTAATGTATTCGGGAAATGATGCAAGTGTGGCGATAGCAGAGTATATATCCGGCAGTGTGGATGAGTTCTGCAATCTTATGAACCGTGAAGCAGCCGAACTCGGAGCCACAAATACACATTTTGTCAATCCGCACGGTCTGTCTGATGACAGTCATTATACCACGGCCTACGATCTTTATCTTATCTTCAATGAAGCCATGAAATATGATAAGTTCAAGGAGATAATAGGTATGACCGAATATACGACCACATACAGCGATCGTGACGGCAAAGCCAAGGATCTTAACATCAAGAATTCAAATCTGTATCTAACCGGTGACTTCAGTGCACCGTCAAAAGTAAACATCATAGGCGGAAAGACAGGCACTACCAAAATGGCAGGCTCATGTCTGGTACTTTTATCCAACGATCAGAAGGGAAATCCCTATATTTCCATCATATTAAAGGCACAGGATCGGGATTCTCTTTATAACGAAATGTCAAGGCTTTTGGAACAGGTACCCTGAGCATTTATCTGTTGTCTTTTGGTATAAAATCATCTATAATAAACTCAGGTATTTCAAAAAAGCTCGTAAAGGAGGAGATTACAATGATACAGTTGATCGTTGGCGCAAAGGGGAAGGGAAAGACCAAGCATTTGCTTGAGAAGGTAAATGCAGCGGCCAAAACGAGCAACGGCAATATTGTTTACCTTGATAAGAACAGTAAGCATATGTATGAGCTCAGTAATAAGATCCGCCTGATTAATGCATCAGAGTTTCCCTTATCATCCGAAGATGAATTCGTAGGCTTTGTATGCGGCATCGTTTCACAGGATCACGACCTGGAACAGGTATATTTTGACAGTTTTATGGATGTTGCCTACATAAAGGAACGTACACGGACTGAGGATGTAATAAAGAAGCTTGACAAGATAAGCGAGCAGTTCAAGGTTGATTTCGTTATAAGCGTAAGTCTTGATGCATCAGAACTTTCGGAATACTTAAAGTCAAAAGTCATCGTATCGCTTTAATAAAATAACTGAATACAGTGATTAGGAGGGAGAATTTATCTATTCTCCCTCCTAATTGGTTTGTTTAGGGGAAGTATAAGTGCCGGAAAGAAGGGAACATAAGAATAAAAAGGTTAAGAAATACAGGCCTCCGATAAATATCAATCTGGGATTGATAATTTTCGGAGCTATTTTTGTGTACCTTATTATCGTTGTTGTCACTTATTTAAAAAGTGAGCATATAGCACCGTATGAAGTTACTCTCGGTTCTCTTGCGGTCAATAATACATACACCGGTGTCATACTGCGGGATGAAACCGTGGTCGAGTCAAATTATTCCGGATACATCAACTATTATGCAAGAGAAGGAGAGAAGGTAGCCAATAACTCCATGGTGTATACGATAGATGCCACCGGTAAGATAAACGATCTTATCAATAATGACTCCGGTGATACCGTAATGCTCACCAAGGAGGATATGTCTGAATTAAAGACTGCAATCTCAACATTCTCTTCGGGATTTGATCCCGTAAACTATTCTGATACATATGATTTTAAATTCAATATAGAAGGCACGGTTCTTAAGATAGCCAATTATAAGGTGCTTGCCAATATCGACGAGTACAGGTCGGGGGAATATGCCGATAACGTCAATTTCGGTTATGCGCCGGCATCCGGAATACTCGTGTATTCGGTTGACGGATATGAAACACTTACGAGCGAGGATATGACCAGGGCTCTTCTCTATAACGAGAACTATGAGAAGAAGCAGTTTGCCAGCAGCGATCTTATATCGGAGGGGGATCCCGCATACAAGCTTATTACCGCTGAAGAATGGTCACTTCTTATCGAGATCGATGAACAAAAATGCAAGGAACTTGAGGATAAGGATTACATTAATGTACGTTTCCTCAAGAATAACTATACTTCCTGGGCCGCAGTATCGATACTCAGACAGGACGGTACCATATTTGCGAAGCTCGATTTCAACAATTCGATGGTAACCTTTGCCACCGACCGTTTTCTTGAGATAGAGCTTTTATCCGGCAGCGACCAGGGACTTAAGATCCCGAATTCAGCCATTGTGGAAAGACCGTTCTATCTGATACCAGTCGATTATCTTACCTATGGCGACAACGGGGTTGATGAAGGCTTCATGCGTGAGGGCTTTCTTGAGGACGGAACACCTACAACGGAATTTATAAAGGCTACGATCTATGCCTTATATGATGATCAGTATTACGTGGATGAATCAGTGTTCAAGATAGGTGATTATATAATCAAGCCCGAGACCGGCGACAAATATCCTATAAGTAAACAGGGTATGCTCACCGGAGTTTACAATATCAATAAGGGATACGCCGATTTCAAGCAGATCACAGTCCTGTACCAGAATGAAGAATACTCTATAGTTAAGTCAAATACGCAGTACGGACTGAATGTTTACGATCATATAGTATTAAAAGGTGATTCCGTAAATGCAAACGATTTTATATATGAATGAGGAGGCAATAAATTACATGCTTAAGGAGAATCTTGACAATGTACTAAAGAATATCGCCGATTCCGAAGAACGTTCGGGAAGAAAAAAGGGCGACGTTACGCTCATTGCCGTAAGCAAGACCAAACCCGTAGAGATGATAAAGGGAGTCTATGACCTCGGGGTACGCGATTTCGGTGAGAACAGAGTTCAGGAACTTACGGAAAAATATGACAAGCTGCCTTCCGATATACGATGGCATCTCATAGGTCATCTTCAGACGAACAAGGTAAAATATATCATTGATAAGGCATATATGATACACAGTGTCGATTCGCTTAAGCTTGCAAACGAGATCAGCAGAGAAGCAGTTAAGCATTCGGTAACGGCAAATATCCTTATAGAAGTCAATGTTTCCGGAGAGGAGAGTAAGTTCGGTGTATCACCCGAAGACCTTGAAGATCTTATAAGAAAGATTTCCGTTTTACCCGCAATAAGGATACGTGGACTTATGACAAAATGAAGCAATTTGCTGTTGACATAACGCGGAAAAACATTGATAATGTAAATATGGATTGTCTGTCCATGGGTATGAGCGGTGATTATACCGTTGCAGTAGAGGAAGGGGCTACATTCGTACGCGTGGGAACATCCATTTTCGGTGAGAGGAACTATAAATAACTTAGATAAGGAGAGTGGGAACGATGGCATTTTTTGACAACTTATTGAAGTCCATGAAGTACAACGATGAGGACTTCGAAGACGAAGAGTATTTCGACGAGGAAGATGAATATGAAGAGCCTCCCCGCCAGCGTAAGTCTATGAAGACTGCAACACTTGAGGATGATTATGACAACAAGTCATTCGGGAGGACATCAGGTAAGGTAACATCCATAGGAGGTCGTTCATCGCAGATGAAGAACGTAAGACCCGGTGGAAATGTAAATGAAGTTTGTGTAATAAAGCCTACAACAGTTGAGGATTCAAGGGAGATAACCGATACACTGTTATCAAACAGGACAGTGGTACTTAATGTTGAAGGGCTTGATATGGATGTAGCTCAGAGGATAATAGATTTTACTTCGGGAGCCACATATGCGGTAGGAGGAAATCTCCAGAAGATATCACATTATATTTTCATAATAACACCGAGGAACGTGGATATTTCGGGAGATTTTCAGGAGATTTTATCAGGAGCGTTCGATGTTCCTGCTCTAAACACGAAATATTGATCAGTCAGGGCGGTCGGATGACCGCCCTTTTTTGAGGGAATAAACATGGAAGACTTTGTGACCGTAAGCGTTAAGAACACGGCTCCGTATGATGTTCTTATAAGAAGTGATTTTTCATCACTTTCAGAAAGAATGTCTGCTTTATTCGATGAAAAATGCAGGCTCTGTATAATAGCGGACAAAAATGTATCCAAACTGTACGGTGAAGATGTAATATCCGAGCTTAAGAAGATATATGAAAATGTTGACATGATCGAACTTGAACTTGGTGAAGCCAACAAGTCGCTTGATACGGTTTCCAAATGCTATTCATATATGCTTGAGAAGAAATACAGCAGGAAAGATGCCGTAGTGGCTCTTGGCGGAGGTATATGCGGAGACCTGGCCGGTTTTGTTTCGGCAACCTATATGAGAGGTATAGGCTTTGTTCAGATACCCACAACGCTTCTCTCAATGGTGGACTCCAGCAGCGGTGGAAAAACAGGTGTCAATTTCGATGATTATAAGAACATGGTCGGCGCATTTAAGATGCCTGCTCTTGTATATATAAACACAACCGTATTAAACTCACTTCCCGACCGCGAATATGCATCCGGAATGGCTGAGGTGTTAAAATCAGGCCTTATAAAGGATGGACTTTTCTATGAGTGGCTTATAAATAATTTCACACAGATAAATGAGCGTGACACGGAATATGTAAGCGAGATGCTGTATAAGTGCATCAACATAAAGCGCCTGTATGTTGAGAAGGATCCGTATGAGAAGAACGAAAGAGCCATCCTCAATTTCGGACATACGATAGGACATGCTCTTGAAAAATATACAGATTTTGAGTATTCACACGGCGAATGCGTTGCTCTCGGCAGTGTTGCGGCGGCATATATCTCTTTTAAAAAGGAATATCTGTCTGCGGAAGAGTATTACGAGATACGGGATATGTTTGTACCTTTCGAGCTCCCGATATCGCTCGAGAATATCGATATAGACAAAGTAGTTGAATACACCAAGTCGGATAAGAAGAATTCATCCGGAAATATACGTTTTATCCTTCTTAAGAAAATAGGAAAGGGTATAATATCCGAAGATGTTACCGAAGATGATATCAGGGAGGCTGTCAGACAGATCAATTTTGATCCCAATGATTGATGCATAGATTATTATGAAAAAAAGTGTTCTTCTTACGATCGATCTTATCATGGCTGTTCTTCTCATATTCCTTGACCAGATAACAAAGATATGGGCAGTAAACAGGCTGAAAGACGGTGAACCCATCATTCTGATAAACGGAGTTTTAAAGCTTTATTATCTTCCGAACGGAAATACCGGAGCGGCTTTCGGTATCCTGTCGGGACACAGATCGTTTTTCCTGATCATAGCTATAGTTGTTGTCGCGGTCATCGCTTTTGCTCTTACACGAATTCCGAACACAAAGAAATTCAAGCTCCTGCGGATACTCCTTGTCTTTGTGGCCGCCGGAGGAGCGGGGAATATGATAGACCGTTTCCGTTTAAGCTATGTGATAGATTTTATTTATTTTTATCTTATCAATTTCCCTATATTCAATGTTGCTGACTGCTATGTCACGGTCGCTACGATAAGCATAGCCTTGCTTGTAATATTCAAATACAAAGATGACGACCTTAAAGTTCTGGAGCAGTCGTTCAGGGGCAAAAATGAATGAATACAGTTTCATATGCGCCGAAGATATATCCGAAATGCGCATTGACAGATGCATAGCAGACGAATATGAAGAGTTATCGCGTTCTTATATCCAGAAACTCATTAAGGAAGGCCGTGTATTTGTAAACGGCAGTGCCTGTAAGGCAAGTCTTAAAGTCTCATCGGGCGACGTTATATGCTTCAGTGCACCGGAAGCTGTCATTCCCGATATAATCCCTCAGAATATCCCGCTTGATATCCTTTATGAAGACAGTGATGTTATTGTTATAAACAAACCCAAGGGGATGGTAGTCCATCCTGCGCCGGGACATTATACAGATACGCTCGTAAATGCCATACTTTATCACTGCGGCAATGAACTCTCCGGCATAAACGGAGTAATGCGTCCCGGAATAGTGCACAGGATAGACATGGACACCACAGGCTCACTTCTTGTCTGTAAAAATGATAAGGCACATCTTAGCATAGCAGAACAATTAAAGGAGCATTCTATAAAAAGGATATACACCGCGCTTGTACACGGATGTCTTAAGGATGATGAGGGGCGTATCGATGCGCCGATCGGCAGACATAAAACAGACCGCAAGAGGATGGCCATTGACCAAAACGGCAGAAGAGCGGTAACAAATTACAGGGTAGTGGAAAGATTCGATAAATATACACTGATCGAATGCCGGCTTGAAACAGGACGCACGCATCAGATAAGGGTACATTTAAGCTCGATAGGTCATCCGATAGTCGGAGATGAAGTATATTGCAGCATAAAATGTCCGTTCAAACTAAAAGGGCAGACCTTACATGCCGGTATCATAGGATTCATTCATCCTACATCCGGAGAATACCTGGAAATAGAAGCGCCTTTGCCGGAATACTTTTCCTCACTTCTTGATAAACTGAGGCACTGACAGTTATTTTGAACAAATCATATACTAAAACCTGATGATTTAGTGTATAATAATATAAAATATATTCGGAGGGCAGCGCATGAATACCGTTATTACGATTGGTCGTCAATTTGGAAGCGGAGGAAGAGATATAGGAGAAAAACTTGCCGTTCACTACGGCATTGCTTTCTATGATAAGGATCTCCTAAAGCGTGCCGCCAAAGAAAGCGGTATATGTCCCGAACTCTTTGAGAACAACGATGAAAAACCGACCAGCAGTTTCCTGTATAATCTGGTAACGGACACATATTCGTTCGGTTATTCTTCTCCTTATATTGAAATGCCTTTAAGCCATAAGGTATTCCTGGCTCAGTTTGATACGATCAAGAAAATAGCACAAGAGGGGCCTTGTGTAATTGTCGGCCGATGCGCAGATTATGCTCTTTCTGACTTTAAGGATCGCATAAGTATCTTTATTTATGCTCCGCTTGAAGACAGGATCAGGAGGATAACGGAAAAATATCCCGATGTAAACGATCCTTCCAAGATAAAGGACATGATAGTCAAGACCGATAAATCACGTGCAAATTATTATAATTATTATTCATCCAAGAAATGGGGCAGAGCAGATTCATATGACCTGTGTGTAAACAGCTCCATACTCGGTATAGACGGAACGGTTGATCTTATTTCAGATTTTATAGACAAGATTTCATAATATGCGCAAAATCAATAAGAAATATATCCATATCGGTATAATAGCAACAGTAGTTGTATGTATCTGCATCGCATTTGACCATCTGCTTTCAAGCGGCAATGACTTCGGATCGGCAAGATCAAACTTCAGAAGTATCATGCTGCCCATTTTTGACGGCATTGCACTCGCATATCTTCTTAATCCGCTCATGAAGTATAACGAACGCAAGTGGATAGAACCGATGTTTAAAAAACTGAAGATCAAGGACAGTCCCAAAAATCCCAAACGTATCCGGGCGATAGGTGTAACGGTTACATTGATCATATTCCTGCTGATAGTCGCAGGATTGATCCTTCTTATAGTGCCTCAGCTGCTTGACAGTATCCAGAGTATCATCACAAGGTTTCCTTCCTATGTGGATTCATTCAACAAATGGGCAGACCGTTTTCTTGTAAGTTATCCGCAGTTTAAGCATCTTATAGACACTTATTGGGAAAATATAACGGATTACTCGACAAAGGAGATCCTCCCCAAGATACAGGCTCTGCTCTCGACGGTTTCATCGACCGTACTTGGCAGTGTGTGGAGTGTGCTTGTCTTCATATTCAAGCTTATTATAGGAATAATCCTGTCCGTATATCTTCTGTTCAACAAGGAAGTATATGTTGCACAGGCCAAGAAGATCGCATATTCCCTTTTAGACGAGGAGAAAGCCAATAACCTTATTAACAACACCAGATTTGCCAACAAGACCTTCGGTGGTTTCATTTCAGGCAAGATAGTGGACTCACTGATAATCGGAGTACTGTGCTTTATAGGCACGACGATCCTCGGGATCCCGTATGCACTGCTTGTAAGCGTAGTAGTGGGAGTGACTAATGTCATCCCGTTCTTCGGTCCTTATCTGGGGGCTATACCGACGGCATTCATCATACTCATGATCAATCCGGTAAAATGCCTTTGGTTCCTTATTTTTATCCTTATACTGCAGCAGATCGACGGGAATATCATAGGGCCCAAGATATTGGGTGATTCCACGGGACTATCAAGTTTCTGGGTAATATTTGCGATCACGGTTTTCGGCGGTCAGTTCGGTGTTATGGGAATGTTCTTGGCTGTACCGATCTTTGCGATAATTTATGCGGCGATAAGGACATTTATAAATACCCGTCTTGAGAAAAAACATATGCCCAGTAATACGGATTTTTATATCCATTCGGATTTTCATTCCGATGAAAAAATGAAGGATACAAATACAGGCGACGTTATAATGTTTGCACGTAAGACATTTTCAAATGTAAATTATGATGATAATAACCTTACAAACGCGACAATGGAACTTGAATTTGATGACGATTACGATCAGGAAGAGTCTGATCATAACGGGGAAGAGTGATCTGAAGCGATATGCAACTATGCGCGAAAGACAACTTTAACGAATAGATGGGGCGCAAATTACATTACTCAGTCTATATTAATTTGTATTCGCCCCATCTGATTCGTTAAAGTTGGGGATTATTTTATGCCCCATCTGATTCGTTTAAGTTGAGGGTTTATTATCGGTTTTATAAAGGACTTACATATATGGAATTACAACGACTGCTAAGTTATGTACGCAAGGCTGTGGATGATTATTCTCTTATAGATGAAGGTGATAAAATCGCTGTCGGGATTTCGGGCGGCAAAGATTCGCTTACATTGTTATATGCGCTTAATGCTCTAAAGAGGTTCTATCCGAATCATTTTGAGATCTGTGCTGTGACTGTCGATCTGGGTTTCGGAAATCTCGATCTTGAACCGATTCGCGCTCTATGCGATTTTTTAGGTGTTGAATATACAATTATAAGTACCGACATCGCTAAAATCGTTTTTGAGGACCGGAAAGAGACAAATCCATGTTCGTTGTGTGCGAAAATGCGAAAGGGACTTAATCAGAAAATAAAGGAAATGGGCTTCAATAAGGTTGCTTATGCACATCATAAGGATGATGTGGTTGAAACGATGCTTTTATCGCTTATTTATGAAGGCAGATTTCATACATTTTCGCCCAAAACATATCTGGATCGAATGGATGTCACTGTGATAAGGCCTTTATTATATGTTAAGGAAGCCGATGTTGTGGGTTTCTGTAACAAAATGAAGCTTCCGGTATGCAAAAGTCCATGTCCGGCAGACGGAAATACCAAACGGGAATATGCCAAGGAGCTGTTAAGATCGCTTGAACATGAAACCCCCGGAACA
>ONRZ01000127.1 GCA_900320345.1 uncultured Lachnospiraceae bacterium
CTCATGCATGAAGTATATCTTAACATAAAGGCCTACCAAAACGGAGAGGACAGATGTACGGTAAGGCCGTAGATAACCGGTCGGAACGGGAAGACGATACGTGACTTATTACACATATATGGTAAGGTGCAGCGACGGTTCGCTCTACACCGGATACACAAACGATCTGAATAACAGGATAGAAACACATAATTCGGGCAGGGGGGCAAAATATACCAGAAGCCGTCTGCCGGTAGAACTTGTTTATTTTGAAGAATTTTCAACAAAAGAAGAAGCGATGAGCCGCGAATGGCATATAAAACGTCTGAAGCGTCCGCAGAAGGAGAAGCTCATTGCAGGCGGTTTACCAAAGGAAAGGATTAGCAGATGAGATCCGAAAAAAGAGGCGGGATAATAATGGCAGCCATTATCGGCAGTATAGCGATCGCGGCTATTCTTATAGCCGGGACGATACTGTCCGGAAGGATGGCGGGTTCCGATACCGAAAAGGCGGTCCGCAATGTCAGCCTTCTGTATCTTGATGAGCTTGCAGGCAGACTTGAACAGGTAGTATCCTCCGCTCTTGATAACTATATAGAAGATATGGATGTGGCTATCGGCATGATCGAAAAAAACGACTTAAGCAGCGTCGAGAGTCTTCAGTCATATCAGTCAAGGATGAAGCTGCTGTACGGTCTTGAGAAGTTTGCTTTCGTAGACGAGAAAGGGATAATTTACACATCAAGAGGGACAAGGACGGATATAGATCAGTATCATTTTGATCCGGCAACGATCTCAAAACCGGAAATATCCCTTAAAAACGAAGACACCGATGAGAAGAAGGTCGTTATAGCCATGCCGGTCGACAGGCTCGATCTTAACGGCACGATTTTAGTCGCGAGTTTTATGGAGATCGATATGGACAATTTCCTGGATAAATTATCCTTAAGATCTTCAAACAACAGTACGACTTTCTGCAATATCTATACAAGAGACGGAAAGGCCCTTACAAACCTCGTTTTAGGCGGTCTGTCTGCGGACGATAACTTGCTTGCGGCTCTTGAGAAGGCCGAATATGATAAGGGATATTCATATGAAGGTGTCAAAGGACATTTTGAAAACGGTGAAGAGGGAGTAGTATCCTTTACATATAACGGGATAAGCGAAACCTTAAGCTACGTTCCGGTGCACGGAACGGACTGGATGCTTACATATCTTATCCGTGAGAGTGTTATAATGGATCAGATGCAGAGCATTACGGACGGTATCATAAAAAGAAGCGTGATACAGTCACTCCTTACGGCGGCAGTGCTGTTAGTCATTTCGGGTATCATGGTAATTCAGACAAGGAAGGCGGTAAAGCTTGCTTCCGAGAGAGAGACATCGGAACTTCTGCAGCAGGAGCTTGAAGAGCGCATAGCCCTTCAGGATGAACTCTTGAAGCAGGAGAAGATGCGTACACAGCAGGACAGCATGATAACGGCGCTGGCTTCCGATTATCTGAGCGTTTATTACATCGATCTTGATTCCGGGAGGGGCATCTGTTACCGCAATGATACAAAGTATACCGATATCGCGCAGGGCGAGGAATTCGATTACATGAAGGCGGTTACGGATTATGCGAACCGTTTTGTGACGGAAGAATACCGCGAAGCTTTTCTTAAGTTCATAGAACCCGAAAATGTGCGTGAGGCGCTTAAGAAGGATCTGATAATCTCATTCCGTTACGTGATAAACAGAAACGGTGTCGAGACATATGAGATGTTAAGGATGGCCGGCGTAAGACACCCGGATGCAAGGGATGACAACAAGGTCCACGCCGTCGGTGCCGGATTTACGAACATCGATGCGGAAATGAGGGATTCACTTGCCAAAAACCAGGCGCTCTCGGATGCCCTTGATGCGGCAGAAGAAGCGAGCCGGGCGAAGACGACATTCTTATCAAATATGAGCCATGAGATCCGCACACCCATGAATGCGATCATCGGTCTTGATACTCTTGCGCTCAATGAAGAAGGCATATCCGGCAGCACCAGGGATTATCTTGAAAAGATAGGGGACTCGGCAAGACATCTTCTGGGACTGATCAATGACATCCTTGATATGTCCAGGATAGAATCCGGAAGAATGGTGATAAAGAATGAGGAGTTCTCGTTCTCGAAGATGATAGAGCAGATCAATACGATGTTTTCCGGACAGTGTGAAGAGAAGAAGATCACATATAAATGTGAGATGGAAGGGCATCTGGATGACTTCTACATAGGTGATCAGATCAAGATAAAGCAGGTGCTTATCAATATCCTCGGCAATGCGGTCAAATTCACGCCGGAAAACGGGAGTGTCTGTTTCAGAGTTGAGAAGAAGGCGGCCTTTGACAATAAGACGACGATCTGTTTTAAGATAAGCGACACGGGGATCGGAATGAGCAGCGAGTATCTGCCGAAGCTGTTTGATACCTTCAGCCAGGAAAATGATGTCAGTGTCAATAAATACGGCAGCTCAGGCCTGGGCATGGCGATCACAAAGAGAATTGTCGACATGATGAACGGCAAGATAGAGGTTGAGAGTGAGAAGGGTAAGGGAACGACATTTACAGTAACTCTGACGCTGCTTGATTCGGGCAGGAGTTCTTCCGGAGCGGTCGAAGAAACAGAGATAAAACCTCATGAACTGAACGTGCTTGTGATAGATGACGATCGGATAGCCTGCGATCATTCGAGACTGGTGCTCGAACAGACCGGGATCCATGCCGAGACCGCTCTGTCCGGACGGGAAGCGCTTGAAATGATAAAGCTCCGCCACGCAAGGCATGAGCCTTATAATCTGATCATCATAGACTGGAAGATGCCTGAGATGGACGGCGTCGAAACCACACGTGCGATAAGGGAAGAGGTAGGCGATGAGTCCGCCATCATCATCCTTACGGCATATAACTGGGATGATATCTTGGAGGAAGCGCTCGAAGCGGGAGTTGACAGTTTCGCGGCCAAGCCTCTTTTTGCCGGAAACCTTATGGATGAATTCAAGACCGCACTTTCGAAGAAACGTCAGACGGAAGGCAAAAAAGATAAGAAGGTCGACCTTAGCGGATGCCGCATCCTTCTTGCGGAAGATATGCTGATAAATGCGGAGATCATGAAGGAAGTCCTTAAGATGAATAAGATGGAAACACAGATCGCCGAAAACGGAAGGATAGCAGTTGAGATGTTTGAGTCTCATGAACCGGGTTACTATGCTGCCATTTTGATGGATATGCGCATGCCCGAAATGGACGGACTTGAAGCCGCATCGGCCATCCGTGCGCTGGATCGGGAGGATGCAAAAAAGATCCCGATAATCGCGCTCACCGCAAATGCGTTTGACGAGGATGTACAGCGTTCTCTGCAGGCCGGCATGAATGCTCATCTCAGCAAACCTGTGGAACCTAATCTGCTTATCAGAACAATAGAAGAATTGGTATGATAAGGAGCATTTTTCTGATAGAATAGTAATATCACAGAAGATACGGAGGAAAATATGGAACATTACAGAGAAACAAGCGGACACAAGCGGCGTGTGCTCATAGTTGATGATGAAAGGATAAACTGCGAGATACTCGGCAATATCCTGCATGAGAGATATGAGGTCCTGTATGCAAGTGACGGGCAGGAGGCATATGATATGCTCGACACCACACATCCCGGCTTCTCTCTCATTCTGCTGGATCTTATGATGCCGCGTATGGACGGTTTCGAACTGATAAACAAGATCCGTTCGAACAGCAGGTTAAGAGCGATACCCGTTATCGTTATGACATCGGAAGCGGATGCGGAGGTCAAGAGTATAAATCTGGGTGCGGTGGATTTTATCACCAAGCCTTATGATATGCCCGAGGTAATCCTTGCAAGATGTGAACGTATCATCGAACTGTCGGAGGATAAGACGATAATAAGTTCTGCCGAAAAGGACCATCTTACGGGACTTTATTCGCGTGATTTTTTCTATGAATACATCAAGCAGATAGAGACATACAACAAGGATACGAGGATGGATGCGCTTGTCTTCAACATCGATCACTTCCATCTTATAAATGAGATGTACGGCCGCAAGACCGGCGATGACGTGCTTAAGAGCCTGGCCGATATGCTGATGAACATCTTCGAGGATGTGGCCGGGATCGGATGCAGGGCGGAAGCGGACAGATTCTTCGTTTACTGCCAGCATCAGTTCAGTTACGACAATATAATGGAGAGGATACAGAGCAACCTTCCCGATCTGTCGGAGAAGGCCAAGATAAGAGTCAGGATGGGTGTGTATCCGAATGTGGATAAGGATATCGAGGTCGAGTCGTGGTTCGACAGGGCGAAGCTTGCATGCGACAGGATCAGGGGCGATTACACGAAATCGATGACCACATATTCAAGCGAGCTCTATGAACGTTCGGTATATCACGAAGAGCTGATAAACGAGATCGATGAAGCGATAGAGAACAAGGATCTGATAGTATTTTACCAGCCCAAATACGGGATTCAGGGAGACAAGCCGGTATTAAAGAGTGCGGAGGCACTTATAAGGTGGAAGCATCCGGTAAGGGGAATGATAAGCCCGGGCGATTTTATCCCGCTGTTTGAGAGCAACGGACTTATCCAGAAGCTTGATAATTATGTATGGGAGGAAGCGGCGCATCAGATACGTAAATGGAGGGAAAAGTTTGGCAGGACCATACCGATCTCGGTCAATGTATCAAGGATAGATATTTACGATCCCGCGCTTGAGAATAAGCTCCTTAAGCT
>ONRZ01000130.1 GCA_900320345.1 uncultured Lachnospiraceae bacterium
CTGTCTATCACCAGACATTTCCTGCCGGCCTTATATGCCTCATGTGCAAATACAGCACCGAACAATCCGGCTCCAACTATAAGATAATCGTATTTACTCATCAAAACACCTTAACTCTTCTTTATTCCATGACCGTCTTACTTGATAAGCCCGAGCCTGTTGATCGCGGAGAACATAGCGCGAACGGATGCCCTTGTGATGTTCGAACTTACACCGACACCGTAGGTAACGCTGCCGTCTTCCGCGTTCAGCAGATGGATATATGCGGCCGCCTGTGCATTTGCACCGCCCGCAAGTGCATGCTCTTCGTAATCAAGTACCTTGATATCAAGATCCAGGTTCTCCTTAAGTCCGCGCAGTACCGCATCAATGGGACCGTTGCCGACTGCCTCGAAGGATGCTTCCTCGCCGTTCTTTGTATAGGTCAGCATGATATGCGTATCGAATTCCGAATCGGAAGAATCACTCTTATCATCAACCCTTAACTTACGGAAATGGAGCGGCTCCTTCATATCTATATAGTTTGCCTTGAATGCAGCCATGATCTCGTCAGGCGATATCTCTCCCTGCTTCTCCGTGATCGCCTGTATGACTTTGGCAAATTCCTTATGCATACCCTTGGGAAGCTTGAACCCGAAATACGTATCCATGATGAATGCAACTCCGCCCTTGCCGGACTGGGAATTGATACGTACGATAGGTTCGTATTCCCTTCCGATATCCGCAGGATCGATCGGAAGATACGGTACCTGCCAGATCTTGGATTCACGCTCCTTCATGGCCTTTACGCCCTTATTGATCGCATCCTGATGTGATCCCGAGAACGCGGTAAACACAAGCTTGCCCGCATACGGATGCCTGTCGTCTATCGGCATCTTAACGAGTCTCTCATATACTTCAATTATGTCATTTATCTTCTCAATATTAAGTTCCGGATCTATTCCCTGCGAGAACATATTATAAGCGATGTTCAGCACATCAATATTCCCTGTCCTCTCTCCGTTTCCGAACAGCGTTCCTTCCACCCTGTCCGCTCCGGCAAGAAGGGCAAGCTCCGTTGCGGCGATACCCGTACCGCGGTCATTATGCGGATGAACGCTTAAGATGATGCTCTCCCTGTTATCAAAATGCCTGTTCATCCATTCGATCTGATCCGCGTAAACATTGGGTGTGTTCATTTCCACCGTTGCCGGAAGATTTATGATTATGGGATTCTCCTTCGTTGCCCCCCATTCCTTCTGGACTGCGGCGCATATCTCATGTGAGAATTCCACCTCTGTTCCGGTAAAACTTTCGGGTGAATATTCAAGCCTTATGTTGCCGTCGAACTTTTCGGCCCTTTCCTTTACCCATCTCGTTCCGTTTACCGCTATATTGATTATCTCTTCCTTGTCCATGTTAAAGACAACATCTCTCTGCAGAACGGATGTCGAATTATAGATGTGGACTATGACATTCTTTATCCCCTGAATGGATTCAAATGTTCTCTCTATCAGTTCCTCCCTGCACTGGGTAAGTACCTGTACCCATACATCATCAGGTATCATCTTGCGGTCTACAAGCTGTCTCAAAAAATCATACTCGATCTGTGATGCTGCCGGGAATCCGATCTCTATCTCCTTAAATCCGAGCTTTAAAAGCATCTCGAAAAATTCCATCTTCTCTTCTACGATCATCGGATCGATAAGAGCCTGATTGCCGTCCCTAAGATCAACGCTGCACCATATAGGAGCCTTTTCTATCTCCTTGTTGGGCCACTCCCTCTCCGGATAATGCAGCACAGGATTTTTTCTATATCTCTCTACGTTTTTCATGACAGTTCTCCCACTAATTTTTTTTATGATAAAAGCCGATGAGACATCGGCTTATATCTTGCATATTTTATTCACCCAGACCACTCTCTATAGCTTCTACAAGCGCCTTAAGCGCTTCCTGCTCGTCCTCACCCTCACACACAAATTCTATTTCGTCTCCGCACTTTACACATGCTCCGAGAACACTTAAAACGCTCTTGGCATTCGCCGTATTCTCCCGGAAATTGAACGTTATCAGGGATTTAAACTGCATGGCTTCCTTGCACAGGATACCGGCCGGTCTTAAATGTAATCCCGTAGGATTCTTAATCGTCACTTTCTGGCTGACCATCGCCACGACCTCCGTATAATTACTGAATCATAAAGCCCAAAGGGCTAAAATAAAGTATATCATGAAAAGCAATCTTCCACAAGTGGCAATTACTCCGTCTGCTGTCCTTCGCCCTCATTACCCGGTGTGGCAACTATCGAAGTACCGTCCCCGTTGTTTGCTCCTCCGTCAGGTGTCTGGTAAAGGCCGACTTCCATCATCGATGAATTAACAACAGTTATGCCTGCCGGAACATTCCATTTGACTACCGCGTCATATGAGCCGCTGTGGAAACCTTCCACTCCTTCATGTACTTCTCTCGGCGTCATTGATGTTGCATCTATCGATCCGAACAACTGCGACGGCTCCAGCGTCGCAAGATTCTCGGCAAGTCCCTGTACCTCTATCCGCTTCGTACCGCCCGCATCTATCAAAGATGCTCCGAATCCGGCCGGAACATTATCTATCGAAATGTTTGTTACCGGTACATCGATCATTGTGTTCTCAAGCTTGCCCACATAGGCCGTTACCGTTACCTCACCGCTGTCTTCTTCACTTGCAAGCCTTATCCCTCCGGGCAGGTAATCCTTTATGTTAAATGTATGGACAACATCCTCGGAAGCTCCGTCAACGGATACTGCATCCGCAGGTATCGTTATACTCTCGAGTGCATCATATGTGCTTCCGCTTCCTGCTATAAGTATCGAATCCGGCTGTATGGATACCATTCCCGTGGGCACATAACCTTCTGCCGGAGTGCCCGATATGGCTGCCGAAACGGATATCTCCTTTGTCTCCAGTATATCCACATCCACGATTATATCCGATACTCCCACACTCAGCTGGGATGTGTCAACGACATCTCCGTTACCGTCATAGAGCACGACCTTCGAAGATGCTCTGCGGTCCGAAGTGGCACCCGATACATCTACAGTGGCGACAGCCTTTGAAAGCTTCGAAACTATCGATGCCGGGCCTGATACCGATGTGATGTTCACACTCGGGTTATTGCTCCCGACCACATAGCCCTTTGCGGGAGTACCTACCGTCTCGACATTGATCGACAGCTGCCTCTTCTCAAGATCCTCGACCGTTACCTTCAGATTTTTGGTAAGCGGCGTTATCGATGAGATCATATCCGAATAGCGCGTAGTCCTTACATCTATCGATACCGAATTAAGTATCGTCATCTCCTTAAGATCCGCCGTTGCCTTTATGTAATCACGGCTTATCTTCTCAAGCACGGATCTCTTGGCGGATAAGGTTACCGATATGATATTGCTCCCATCCAGTATCTCGTAAACCTTGCCCTGCGAAGTTATCGCATCCGCATTCAGCACCTCGACCTCTATACCGGAAAAAGTCTTCGATATGACCGGATCGTCTATACTTACGACTACCAGCCACAGGATCACGGACAATGCTACCGATATGAGCTTCAGGCCAAGATTATTTGTCAGTTTTTGTTTCATTTCTTGACCTGCCTTTCCAGAAGGAGATAAACTTCTTCTCCTCCAAAGTTTTGCTCTGGAGCACTTCTAACTTCCTGCGCAGAAAATCAGCATCGATATTTCTGAACAATTCGCCGTTCATCGCAACCGACACACGTCCTGTCTCCTCGGAAACTATTATGGTGAGAGAATCCGTAGCCTCTGATATACCCACACCCGCACGATGTCTCGTTCCGAGTTCCTTGCTGAGTTCCATGTTGTCCGACAGCGGAAGATAACATGTGGCGGCAACTATCCTGTTGCCCTTTATGATGACCGCTCCGTCATGCAGCGGTGTATTATGCTCAAAAATATTTATAAGCAGCTGACTGGATACAAGAGAATCGATCATAATACCGGTCAGTTCATATTCGGTAAGAAGGTCCTTGTTCTGTACAACGATAAGGGCACCCGTCTTGACCTTGCCCATTTCGTAAGATGCTCTTATAAGCTCATCTATAGTCTTGTCACTGAACAGTTCGCCCGTCACCCTCGCCGAGTCAAACTGAATAAGTCCGGACAGCATATTTGACTTGCCCAGCTGTTCAAGTGCTTTTCTCAGTTCCGGCTGGAATACGATCAGAAGTGCCGTTACGGCAATACCCGTAACGTTCTTTGCTATCCAGAGGATCGTGTTCATGTCAAACACGGCCGCAATGAATACAAAGACCAATATGATTACGATACCTCTCATGAGTGACCATGCCTTGGTATTCTTGATCCATACCAGGAGATGGTACACCAGAAATGATATTATGATGATCTCAACTATATCGGTCCACATGATCATCGGCATGGATACCCAACCTAAGTATCTGTCCGCATACGATCTTATGGCTTCACCTATCTGCTCCATACTATCACATTCCCAACACAATACAATGTAAGAAATACTCCGTATTTCTTCCTATACGCTCGCCGCTAAGGCATCATAAGGAATCCACCACTTCGTGGTCCCCCTTATGATCATAAATAATCAAGCTCGTCGTCGTCATACTCTTCTTCGTCATCGTCATCATCGTCACGATAATTGATGCGCTTTACA
>ONRZ01000160.1 GCA_900320345.1 uncultured Lachnospiraceae bacterium
GGTGATGGTCGACGCGTATGGCGGACAGCAGCCGATCGCGGTGACCGCGGACGGTGTCTACCTGATCTTTAACAATCCGACAGACGTCCGCTATGAGCGCGCAACTGTTGAGGATATGGAAAAGGATCAGGCAGAGTGGTCAGCAGCCTGCGAGTGGGCAGCATCAGTCGCCAAGAATTTTGCTAAGGAAAACGGCCTGACGGTGATCGGCTTCAATAATACACTTGCAGAATCAGCGCTTGCAAAGGCTGCATTCGACAAGGATGCCAATTATACCATCAGCACAACAGAGCATGGTCCCCTTGCACCCAACGGCGTCGATCCCCTTCCTTTCTACGAGAAGATGACTAAGGGAGCCCTGTACGAGAGCGTCGATGTGGCAGAAAATGAAGTGCCCGACGGCGAGTATGTCGTCCTTGAATTCCCCGACGAACATGTGCGCTACGATTTCTTCTTTGCAGAGGGAAGCGAGAACCTCATCCGCACAGTGCAGACACCCGAAGACAGCGAAGAGTATACATTTTTCACAAAGGTGACATTCGAAGACGGCACATCCAAGGCCAGCGAGATCATGCACGAGTGGTACAATGCGATCGTTGAGGCGAATGGAATTCAGTAAAAAATGAATAATGCGTAACCTGATGGGGCGTGTCACATAGGCTAAAAGGATCAATCCTACGCTTATGTGACACGCCCCTTGTTTTATGGCGAGGAAACTTGAAAATGCCCCCATAATGGGGGCAATCATTATTTGCGATTAATGATATTTTAATTACACAAGCATTCTCTGCGGAGTCCCGGTATCTATCAGTAGAGAAATGCGCTGATAAGGAATATTGTTGTCATGAATAATAATACCGTGACAATTGCCATCGAGAGCACAATGCCCGCGACTCGCATTCCCATGGAATGGCTGTTATGGAAAGGGAGATATCGGTGTATGCCAAGGTAATTGCTCCCAATTGCTACATTCAAAAGCGCAAGAAAGAGAACCAGAAATCGCTCAATCCACAACTCTGCACCCGATGAATTCTGTACGGTCAATGTGAGACTTATCTGGAATATGAAAATGTAAACTACAGAAGCGATAATCATTTTCCAAGGGTTGAGTGTCCTGAATCCGGGAGGCAGATACGGATTAATAACAGTACCACGGATGTCGGGCCGGCTGCTCTGCCCAAGACATTTCAGTAACGCTTCCTTGAGTTCCTGAACGGATGGATAACGCCTGGAAGGGTCCATTTGTGTACATTTCCGGATTATATCGTCGAAGACATTTTTTGTCAGATTACCGTCCTTTGTATCAGAATTCTGAATAGGAAGAGCACTAACACATTCCTGCAGTATTTTGCCTACCGAGTAAATATCTGTCTGAGGAGAGGATTCACCGAATCCATATTGTTCCGGGGCAGCATATCCTTTCGTTCCCAGAAGTTTGGTGTCCGACTCCCTTCCTTCTTCGCCGCTATAGAAACGGGCCGCGTTGAAATCGAGAAGGACTACATTATCACAGTTGGTGATCATGATATTGGACGGTTTAAGGTCACGGTGGATAAGCGGCGGATTATGAGAATGCAGGCGCTCCAGAATCCCACATAGGCTGACCATGTACTTGCCAATCTGTTCTATAGTCAAAATATCGTATTGTGATGCTGCTTCGGTGGAATTTGACGCAGTAGAGGTAAGATCTATTCTGTCACGGAGAGTAGTTCCGGAAATGAAATCTTCGATGACAATCAGATGACCGTCATCCTCCCAACTGTCAATGATCCGGGGAAGACCGGAGACAGGATGCTCCTGAAGGTCTCTATAGACGTCAGCGGAATAGACATCGAGGATTTTCTTGACGAAAAATCTTCCGGATTCCTGATGTCGGACCAGATAAATTTTATGCGGTTCATTGATTGGTGTGATGACTTTGTAGTATGAAATTAACAAGCGACGGGTAATATCCACTACATGCCCCTTTCAAATCGGATTTTCAACAGATATTCAAACCTGTTAATAATTATTCTAGCACGGCGGAGGTATAAGATGCAGGAAAAAGATACAAATGAGCTTGAGCAGGAGCTGGGTAGAACACATATTGATGATTATTGTGAATATGCTCTAAAGAACAAAGACAGTATGATTACTGATGCAACATCATTTTCCTCATATATGAAGGCGATTATGCGGCAGCGCGGAATCAGCCAGCAGATTGCTTTTCTTAAAGCAGACATACCTGAACGTTACGGTTACAAATTATTATCAGGTGAGAAGCATACCCGCCAGCGGGATGTTATCATTCGAATTTGTTATGCGAGTGAATTAACACTTAAGGAAACTCAGCGGGCTCTTCGTAAATACGGTATGCCGGAACTCTATGCTAAAATACCGCGGGACGCCATGCTCATGATCGCCTTCAACGAAAGACCCGGAAGTATCATAGATGTAAATTCATTTTTGAAGGAAAATGGGATGGAACCGCTGCGGACCAGTGGAGTTCAGGAATAAATGACCTAAAGTTCTGTGGCACAGATGAAATGGTGTCTCTCTGTATTTTGCCACCGTTACGGGGAGAACGGGATTAAATCTCTCTTGATATAATGAGATTCACGGCATTAGTTGCTGCGAATATTAGATGTATGAGGAGGGGAAACTATGTGTATCAGATCAAAGTTGTTTGTTGGAATGCTTAGTATCTGCACCGTTGCTGCATTGCTGACAGGATGTGGTTCGTCGGCACCTTCAGAGACTAAGGAAATTGTGCAGGAAGAGAAAACTGAAGGGGAAGTGCAAACGGAGGATAAGGAAACTGAAGAAGGTACTTCAGAGGAAAACGCTGCTGCAGAGAAAAAAGAAGGAGTTGATGTTTCAATAGAAGAGCAGGTGCTGATCGATCAGGACGGAATAAAGATCACAGCGCTTGAGTATGTGAAAGATAGTATCTGGGGAGACGGTATCAAGGTACTCATTGAGAATGAAACAGATAAAGACGTCATGGTAGGATGCAATGCTCTGATCGTTAATGACTATATGATTAATGATCTTTTTGCTTCTGATGTTGCTGCCGGCAAAAAATCAAATGAGACTATTTATCTTTCCAGTTCTGAGCTTAAGGCTGCAGGAATCGATACTGTAGGTCGTATTGAGATTTATTTCCATGTATATGATTCAGACAGTTTTGACAATATCTTTGATTCTGATTGTGTGACGATCGAAACTTCTGCGATCGACAGTATCGACATGACAGCAAACGATGAAGGAACCGAACTATATAATGACGGCGGGATCAGAATCATCGGAAAGACAGTAGATGAGAACAGCTTCTGGGGAACAGCGATTCTTCTCTATATTGAAAATCAGTCCGGAAATAATGTGGGAATCAGTGTGGATGACTTGTCAATTAATGGATTTATGTTCACTCCCTATTTTTCCACAACAGTATACGATGGAAAAAAATGTATTGATGATATTACAATCATGTCGTCAGAACTGGAAGAAAACGGAATTGAATCCATTGATGAGGTGGAACTCAAGTTCCGAATTTATAACAGCGATTCTTATGAGACGATTGCAGAATCAGATCCGATCACATTCTCAGCGAAGTAAACGATGCGGAGGTTGAATCGGGTTACATACCTGTCGTGAGAATATACGGTTTCGTTCACAACATGGAATTTACCCGGAGAGATAATAAGGAGGGATCTGTAAGTGAAAACCTGGAAACTGGTTTCTGGTATTTTGTCGATCATTCTGTTTACCTTTGTTTCTTTTCAGTCATGCGCCGCAGGCATGTCAAATG
>ONRZ01000015.1 GCA_900320345.1 uncultured Lachnospiraceae bacterium
ATGATATCGTTCGATCTTATATGATGCTTTGGAGCCTGTCTCCTCATAATCATAAACCACCCCGAACCACTGTTTCATCTCGGGAGGGAGTAAAGTAAAGTATTTATATTCCTTCCTGAGTTTTTCAACATTATCGGAGCTTTTTATCACCGTATATTCATCGCCTGCGAGAGCATTGAAGAAACGCGCATCAAATCCGCTTGTGATAAAATTCCTGAATACTGCGGGATCCGACAGATCTGCAAAAGCCGCTGTCTCTATCCTCTCATACATATCCTCATCCCCGGTATTCTCCTGTAAAAAATATGCCTTCACATCTGGATATATTACGGCAGCCGTCCTTCCGTTACAGTAAACCGCATATTTTTCCTTGGCATACATGGATTTTTCAAGCAAAACCTTCACTGCTGCTTCATCGGTTATCTGCTGGTCCGAATATATCTTAAAAACACTGCACTTATCGGAACAGCCCGGTTAATACTTCTCTCACATTATCCGATGCGGTGATAAACCTCTCCATTATATCATCCGGCAATCTGAGCCTGCTCCACTCCATAAGGGAACGTCTCTTGAAGATGGTATTCCCGTAACTCTTCTTACCCGTGATCGCGCTTATCTCCGGTCCCGGTTTTCTCGAATCGTCATATATTATGATCACTTTTTTCATCCGAATGTTCTCCAGTTCTTTATCTGTTTCCGGTTTTTCTTCCCTTAACCGAAAAAAGTACCGTCACTCCCGACACGAGCGTGAACACTGCCATCAGCACGATCGAGTACAGTGTGTATTTTGCCTGCAGTTCGCTGTATGATGTTGACAGTATCGATGTTATATAGTCTGAAAAGACTCCGGCATCATAATCTATCCCAAACATCCATGCGATTATATACAAAAGTCCGCCTTCAAGCACCCACGCTCCGAAGGACATGAGCAGAATGAGCGCATACTTCCCGCGGACCAGCCGCCTTATATACTCATAACCCGAATTCAGGACTTCAAGCCACTTGAGTACCCTCATGGAATTCTTCGAATCACGGTTCATGATTATATACTTATTAAGGTTACTGTATGCCGACGGAAATATCATATACACAAAGATAGTGACTGCGACAAACACTGCAAGGAATACGGATACCGCCGATATCTTCGAGGGATAAAGCACATGCAGCGGCAGAAGTATAAGCACGAGCGCCATCGTATCAAAAAATCTGTCTACGATCACTCCTGCGATACCGATACCTGCGCTCCCCGTGATCTTCGAATACACGATGATCCTGTAAATCTCACCAATTTTAAACGGTATGATAAGGTTGGCTAAAGTAGTCCTGCAGTATGCAAAAACAAAGCGTCCAAACCCCGTCTTCTGTTCCATCAATACCAGATACATACGGAACAGTTTAAGTACATGGATAACAGCGAACCACAATATGCACAATATCCCGCCTGTTATAAACTTAACGATCGAAAACATCTTTCACCTTCCGTTATCATGCTATTACATCAGCCTCATACTTATCTGTCGGGACATCCCTGTAATCAGCGGTTATGACTTCCGGATAGTATCTGTAATCCTTAAGCATCTTCAGTACCCTGACCGCCTGGTTCATCATCTTTACATTGCTGACCTGGTCGTCTTCACGCCACGACACCGGGTAGAACATTATATCATGCCCGTAGTACTCCGATGCCAGTATCATACAGTAATTAAACATCAGGTTATCGGGAAATTTCTTATAAAACCTGTCCTTAAGCATGGAAACCTTATACATATTGAGTCCGGAACCCAGATCGTATATCTTCTTCTTTACGACCGCGGCAAACAGAAAGTCGTACACGATGTTTCCGAATGTCCTGAACGCCGAATAACCCTGAAGTTTCGAACCCTTCATAAACCTCGCACCGAGGATACAGTCATGCTTTTTATAGTATCCTCTCTCAAATACCGGAAGAAAATCCCTTATGCATCCCTGATCATCCCCGTGAAGTACCACACAATAGTCAAAACCGTTCTTCATCGCATAGTCAAAGGCAACCTTATGCGATCCGCCCAGCCCGTAATTTTCCCTGTTCCTGAGGAGCTTTACGGGAATTTCGGGATGCTGTTTTATAAAGGCCGCAACAACCATTTCGGTATTGTCAGTACTGCGGTTATTGACCACTATTATCTCTGAAATATATTTTAAGATCTCTTCGTCAAACTGCTTAAGTACCCTTACAATCTGCTTCTCGCAGTTATATGCGGGAATAAAGGCAAGTATCTTATCCATTTTCATACCTCACAAAATCTCCGTTACTGTTGTGATCCACCGGTGTGACTTTCATTTCATCTTCCGTATATTCAAAGCCATCCGGGATATATACATTCTCATCCCTGTAGTTATACAGGCATTTTTCCTTCCTGTTTAGCGTATAATATGCCGCACTCTCCGCAGCCTCGCTCCCCGTCACATTAAGCACCGACTGGTTATAATGGAATTCATCGACCATGTACTCGGTACTGACGGAATTGAGCACGGTTGTCGCAAGCGCATAATAACCGCTGTCCCTGCACATATTGATCTGCGCATATACGATACTGTCATAAAAATATTTGCCGGTGATCGTACGCCCCGGAGTTATCATGAATACCTTCTGAACTCCTCCTATGAACAGCGGACGGATTATATTATCCATATTCTGATTGTACTGCTCGGTAGTAAGTCCGTCTTCCGCATCAGACTCCCCCTGAAGCCAGATGACATACTGCTTACGGATGTAATAATCGTTGCTCTCAAGCCAGACCTGTGCCCTCTTCTGCCTCTCCGAAAAATCATCAACTACTTTTTTACTCATCCAGAAATCCGTATCGCGCCCGCCCGATGAAGCCGAGACCGCGACCACCGGGACTCCTGTAAGTTCATAATACTTATTTGCAAAAGCGGAGACGAGCGAGCCGTTTTTGGCTATGGGCATGTCTTCAATGGCTCCCGGCACATTCTCATATAATCCGAAAGGCTCCTCTATCGGATAGAGTCTTGTCGGATCGGATATTACCCTGAATTCGTAGCCGTGTCCTTCGGGAACCTTCGGCGCATATTTTGCATTGCCGCCGGTCCCGGACATATTGCTCTGACCCATGAACATTATAAGATCCACTATGATCCTGCCGTCCTCGGTACGCAGCACCTTATCCTGCTCATCGATAACGGCTTTGACCTCTTCCTCACTGTCATCCGTCATGGCCGGTATGGATGAATATGAGACTGCCTCTTCCGTTTCTACATTCATCATCGTCGGATCGGTATCAATTTCATTGACCGTTCCCTCTGCAGCAGTCTCATCAGCCGATACTTCACTGTTATCACTTACGGTTCCCACCGGCTGTTCCACAGTTTCCGCGTTCGCATCCTTATCCGAACATCCCTGCAGCAAACATATACATATCATCTGTAATAACAAAAGTCCGATAAGACAACTGCGTTTCTCTGCATACATTAATATCGCACCTGCTCTTCTCATTTACTGCTTCTTTTCAAGTGTCATCTTTCTGCTCACAAAGTTATATACCATTACCACGCCCGTAGCAAACATCTTGACGAGAGTTGTGATAAGCGAAGGATGCTCTTCCACCATTGCCGGCACTGCCTTTTCGCACACTATTACACCGAAATACAGTATCAGTTCATTCAGTCCCAGTCCTATGACCGACAGCACGGTAAATATGATGAATTCCTTTTTGCGGTCCAGATCATCCCTTCGTTCAAACACAAACTTCATGCTCATGAAATAGTTGTAAATAAGGGATATGACAAAACCGAACAGGCCGCCCACAGCAGCCGCCGTCGCAACATCCATGCCTGCCTTGCGGCAGATAACGGAAACCCCGAGTGTTATAATGTAATCTATTATAAATGATGTTCCCCCGACAAAACCGAACCGGATTATCTGGGTGAAGAGTTTCTTTTTTCCTTCATCTTTGTTTTCTGTTTCTGTCATCCTAAATTATACTCCCTCTCTTATATTTTTCTGTTAAGTTCCCTGAAATCCTTAAGGGACTGCCGGCCTATCTTAAATATCCGTTTCAAATTTATCGAATTGACCCCGCCCTGTCTCGGCCTGAATGTTATAGGTATATACTTAATGCTCCTTAAATGGCGCGTAAACAGTACGGTTATCAGAACATTTGAAAGGAAAAAATCCTTGGGGATAAGCCCTATCTCTTCCCTGAGCGTCGATGCCCTCATGAGTCTGTACGGTGTGTTCGCATCTGTCACTTTAACATGAAAGCACAGTCTTATGACAAGCTTGAGCACCTTGGTGACAACTATTCTTGAAAATCCGTCTTCTCTGTGATTGCGATATCCTATGAGCATATCATACTTACTTCGTTCATCCCAGAACTGATCGAATTCCGATGCAAAAGTCTGGCCGTCCGAATCCGTCTGGAATATATATTCGGCACCCTGTTCAAGCGCATAATGATAACCGTATAATATCGTGGATCCGTGCCCGCCGTTTTCCTTATCCAGTACCGTAAGCTTGGGCCGGTCAGCCTGCATGTTTTTAAGGACACTAAGCGTATTATCCCTGCTGCCGTCATTTACTATGACCAGCCTGCTCTCTCCGCTCCTTAGATCAACGACAGGATACCAGTCTTCCACGACCTGCCTTATATTTGCTTCTTCATTATATGCCGGTATCACAATATACAGGCTGTCTTTATTGTTCGTCTTATCCATCTGACCAAACTCTCTTGTTTTTTACAATTATCTTTATATTGATCCTATCTTACCCGCATCCTTCATATCCCGTGCTGCGGACACCGTAACTGCTATGGTGAACAGATAATATACCGCACCGGTCACGATCCTTGACGCATCCGATTCCGAAAATACCCTCAGCATGAAAAATACCGCTGCAAGTGTCACTGCATATCCCGCCTTAAACCATATACTTCTCTGCCGTGCCGTAAAAAAAGCAAGAACGGTGACCATCACAAAAAAATCATATGTCCTGTGATACGTTATTATGAGCGACCAGAGAATAAGTACGCTTATAAATGTACCGCACGTACGATCCCCGGTATTTGCGTTACTCTCTCCCGAAAGCCTTACTGCCATAATAAACAATCCCGCCATGATAAGCAGTGCAAGAACGTATGCAAGGGAAGATCCCTTAAGCAGTGCGCCAAGATCGAGCCCACCCTCCGCCGCAAGTGCGGAGGACACCTTAAGCGGCTTTACTATCATGTTTATGAAGCTGTCCTTAAGCCATACGGCCGAAACCGCAGTTAAGACAACATGCACCCCCGCCGATATCATGATCTCGGGATAACGCTTCTTATACACAAAATACAGGCACAGCGGAACAGTGAGCGTGTATTTGAAATAACAGATAAAAAGACAGATCACCACAGCCGCAGACAATACGGGGGTTTTCCCTTTTTCACCGCTCTCTTTTCTGTCATCGTATCTGCTTTCACACCATACCGCCAGCAGGAAAAAGAAAAACGAAAACAATGTGTGCTGACCTACTCCCAGCTGATTTCTGTAAGGAGTGCCTGCTATCATAAGAAGCATGAATGCGGCAAACAAATCTCTGTCCGCTTCCTTTAAAAATGTTCTCCTTAACAGAAAAATAATGCCTGCGGTAAATATCAGGTTAGATATTATCCAAGCATATCGCGCCGCAAGCGGCGGCAGGAAGGTATACGGTATCAGAAGTATCAGCAATGACGGAAACTGGTTCGCTTCCATCTGCTGCTTTAAGCCGTTTTCTTCAAACAACCCGTAGAACCCGGCAAGATCAGGATACTCTTTTGCTCTTGATGTATCAAAAGACAGTTCGTACGGATCTATACGCATACTGAAAGCCTTGGCCGCATCCCACTGAAAATCCTGGCTGAACTCTGCCGCGTTTCTGACACCCTGTATAAGTGAAACAAGGGCCATGACCGTAAGTAATGCCAGGCAGACATATCTTACGGCCTTTACGCCCCAAAGTTTTTCTATAAACTCATCCATTATCCGTTACTTGATGTTTGCAAGGACAGCATCCTTAAGTTCATTTAATTTGGCATCCGCATCCTCAAGGCTGGTGCCCTTGATACCCATATAGAACTTGATCTTGGGCTCCGTTCCCGAAGGCCTTGCACAGCACCATGAATCATTCTCGAGTTCAAAGTACAGCACATTCGACTCCGGAAGTCCCGTTTCGGATTTTGCTCCGGTCGCCATATCCGTAACTTCATTCTTCTTGTAATCCCTGAACTGCTTAACCTTTAATGAAGCAAATTCCTTAGGCGGATTCTCGCGGAGCCTGTTCATGATATCCTGTATCTCCTGAGCACCCTCTATGCCCTTCATCGTGAGTGTATGTATTCCCTCCTTGTAGAAGCCGAACTGCTCATAGATCTTTATCATCTGATCCCATACGGTCATGCCCTTGCTCTTGCAGTATGCCGCAACCTCACACAGGCACATAACTGCTACTATCGCATCCTTATCCCTTGCATGGGTTCCCGCAAGGCATCCGTAGCTTTCTTCAAGACCGAATACATAATTGTAGGTATTGTTTTCCTCAAACCATTTGATCTGCTCACCGATGTACTTAAATCCCGTAAGTACTTCTATCTCCTTGACCTTATATTCCTCACACATCGGATCCGCAAGATTGGTCGTAACTATAGTCTTAACGAGGGCCGGGTTCTTCGGCATCGTTCCGTTGGCCGAACGCTCCCTCAATATATATTCCGCTATCAGCATTCCCGACATGTTTCCGGTGAACGGGATATACTCTCCGGACTTTGTATCCTTGGCATATATACCCAGCCTGTCTGCATCCGGATCGGTAGCAAGCACGATGTCCGCATCCTTTTCCTTCGCAAGCCTGAGTGCAAGCGTGAAAGCCTTGGGATCCTCGGGATTGGGATAATCCAGGGTAGTAAAGTCGGGATCCGGGAGTTCCTGTTCGGGAACAACATAGACCTGATTGAATCCGAGTTCCTTAAGTATGCGCCTTACAGGCATATTTCCGGTTCCGTGGAAAGGCGTATATACGATCTTGATCTCATCCGCCATTGCCTTTATGACTTCCGGATGGATGATCTGCTTTTTGAGTTCTTCCATGTAAGGATCGTCGATGTCCTTGTCAATGGGAATGTATAAACCCTTGGCGACCGCATCATCCTTGCTCATGGTCTTAACATCATTATAATCCGTTACGGCCTTGACTTCGTTTATGATATCCACATCCCTCGGAGATGTTATCTGGGCTCCGTCCTCCCAGTATGCCTTGTATCCGTTGTACTCCGGCGGATTGTGCGAAGCGGTAACCATAACTCCCGCAGTGCATTTAAGCTTCCTTACGGCATATGATAACTCGGGAGTGGGACGCAGCGATGTGAAAACATATGCCTTGATGCCGTTCGCCGCGAGACACAGCGCTGTTTCATCGGCAAATTCGGGTGACATACGTCTGCAGTCGTATGAAATGGCAACACCTTTGGCCTGCGTTCCCTGCTTTAAGATATAATTGGCAAGTCCCTGGGTAGCCCTTCTTACGGTATAAATATTCATCCTGTTGGTGCCTGCTCCGATAACACCGCGCAGACCCCCGGTACCGAATTCAAGATCCTTATAGAACCTGTCCTCGATCTCGGCCTCATTACCCTCTATGGCCGCAAGCTCTGCCTTGGTGGCATCATCAAAATATGCATCCTCTTTCCAATACTTGTACTGATCCATGTAGCCCATTTTCTTACCTCCTTATTGTACTCATTTTATCTGATCTAAGAGCCTGAGAATCATTCTCTGCTCCTATATTCACTCTACCATCGGTTTTGGATCGCCGCGCAGAACAAAATTGCTGTAGTCAAGCGAAAAATTGGGGTTAAAATACGGATCTCCCTTCTCAAGATCTTCCTTCCAGATACTCTTGAACAGTTCACATTCTTTATTGTATCTCTCTGCGTTCCCGGCCTCGGCCGCATCCGTTACATCCGTTCCGCGCGACCTTGACTCATAGTGGAACAGCTCGGCAAACGGAGTAAAAACATTGAGTAATCCCCGATGCCTTAACTTAAGGCAGAAATCAACGTCATTAAGTGCGACCGCCAGGTCTTCGTTAAGCCCGCCGACAGCTTCGTAATCGGCTCTCGCCGTCATAAGACAGGCTCCCGTTACCGCCGAAACATCCTGCGCGTAACACAGACGGCCCATGTATCCCAGGTTCTCCTTGTTCATGCCGTAATGCGAGTGGCCTGCACTCCTGTGAGCACCGAGTCCCAATACTATCCCGGCATGCTGGATCGTATAATCCTCATAATAGAGCATGCATCCGACCGCTCCTACATCCGGACGCTGTGCGTACATGAGCAGTTCTTCGAGCCAGGTCCTTGTGATAACTTCCGTATCGTTGTTCAAAAGTACCAGGTATTCACCCCTTGCACTCTTTTCACCGAAATTGTTTATCTTCGAATAATTAAACTCTCCGTCATATTTTACGACATCTATCGACGGATGTTTCTTTAAAGTCTCATAGTACTCAAAGGTCCCGGCCTCGGTACTGTTATTCTCTATGACGATTATCTCATAATTCTCATACGAAGATCTTGTGGTTATCGAATCTATGCATCTTCTCAGATCCTGAACATGATCCTTGTTCGGGATAAGTATTGATATGAGCGGCTTGTCAAGAAGCTTGTATCTTATCCTGAATATGGTTTCAAATGCCCTTGAACTTTCTATCTTAAATCCTTCGAACCCGCACTGCGTAAGATGGGCCGCCACTGCTCCCTTCGCCGCATCTATCGCATAGCTTTTTGCATTGATATCGGATGCCACCGAGCCCGCATGCGATCTCCAGTAATACAGTATCCTCGGAACATGTACGATCCTTTTTGCATTATGCGTTAGCCTCAGGATAAGATCGTGATCCTGCGAACCGTCAAACTCGGAACGGAACAGTCCCGTATGGTCGATAAGTTCCTTTGAAAAAACGGAAAAATGACAGATATAATTATTGGCTCTCAGATTATCTATCGCAAAATCAGGCTTAAAATGCAGGGTTATCATATTATCGATACTGTCACCCTTAAAGGTGGTCTCATCGCAATAAATGTAATCCGCATCCTGTTCGTTTATAACCCGTGCATATTCATATAATGCACACGGATGCAGGATATCATCATGATCGAACAGACCTATGTATTCGCCCGATGCCATCTCAAGACATTTGTTCGTATTGCCCGATATGCCAAGATTTTCATCAAGTTTCTTATATATTATCCTCTTATCCGCCTCGGCATATCCCCGGCAGATATCACCCACTTCACCGTGCTGTACATCCGAACCGTCCGCCAAACATAATTCCCAGTTCTCATAGGTCTGAGACCTTACCGAATCTATCATCTCGGTAAGAAAACCCTTCGGTGTATTGTATAAAGGAACAAGGATGCTGAAGCGGATATTTCTTGGGAAAACGGTCTCCCTCTGCTTCTTCCTCGTTTCCTCATCCGGCATGCTCAATGTACCGTAACTTCTGTATGCCGCCCGTTCTATCCTCTTTGCGCGGATCTTCTTAAGAAGATTCTTAAGATTTCCGTACCTTTTGATCCTTATGCACAGATTCTTCAAATGCGAATATGCAAGCCTTATGGGATAAATGCTCTTCCACAGCTTACTCTTTCTTATCTTGTCGAGCTTATATGTAAGATCTGCATTCTTGGCCTCA
This sequence comes from uncultured Lachnospiraceae bacterium, assembly GCA_900320345.1. Taxonomy (GTDB): domain Bacteria; phylum Bacillota; class Clostridia; order Lachnospirales; family Lachnospiraceae; genus UBA2868. The sequence continues at coordinate 9,710 of ONRZ01000015.1, forward strand.
AGGTCGACGATATACTCTGTCAGCTCCTCGTTCTTCTTAAGCTCCTTCTCGTACAGATCCTTATAATAATCAAACTTCTTCTGTTCTGTATCCCCTTGCAGGTTCATAATAATCTCCCAACGACACATATTTGATGCCTGTAAGGCCTGACCTCTTGATCACCGCGACCCTGTAAACCTCATCGCGCTTAAGCCTGCTTACCGGTATCTTGCATACAAATCCGGTAAGGAACAGATTTTTCTCGTTTACGAAAACAACGGAAACATCCTCACGGCTCACCTTGAACGTATCAAAAACAAGACACTCACCGTCATGATCGATAAAAGCCAGCTCGGTGCTGTAAAGAGCGTTATCGCGCTTTGTCAGCGTTGACCACCCTTCTATCATGAAATAGTCTTCTTCATCATTCATTATCCCGCGGAAAAAGCCGGTCCTCTCGATATTGAAATGAAGCCTTCTGCTGCCCTTTCTGATCTTAAGCTTACCTGCTTCCTTATCCGCCGTATTCTTCTTGAGCAGACGGTAAAGCTTATTTTCAAGTCCCACATCATCCACAGGCTTATTTCTCGTACTCCTTACGGTATACTCCGCCATAACGTTCACCGAATAATCGAGAGTATCGGGAATAAGATTGGGTGAATAGAACGGATCTCCCTTTTCCCTTATCCACGGATGCTTATCATAGAGCATCTGTCTTTCTTCCCTGAGGCGCTTATATTTCTGATCGTCCATGTGATCCATACCGCGCGAGAGCGATTCGTGATGGAACAGGATGCACTCGTTTAACACCACATTTCCAAAGCCGCTCTCATACAGTCTGACACAGAGATCTATATCGTTGTAACCAACTCCCATTTTATCATCAAATCCGCCGCAATTAAAGTATTTTTCACGGCTCACCATAAGGCAGGCACCGGTCAGGGCAAGCACGTTCATGTTGAAAACATTGCGCCCGTAATAATACGGTTTATCATCCGGATAAGTTGCCAGCTTATGTGTCGGACCGCAGTCAAGATCGACAGCCACACCCGTATGCTGGATCATGTTCCCGCCGGGATAATAGAGTTTGGCTCCGACAGCACCCACATGCGGCAATGAAGCATAGGCATACATCCGTTCAAATGTACTGTCATCGATGAGTTCGATATCATCATTAAGGAACAGCAGACAATCACCGGTTGATTCCTTTGCACCGATATCACACATTACGGAATAGTTAAATTCCATCTCCCTGTATATATACTTGACCTTTATATCCCGGGTATATCCCCGCAGATAATCTTCGATCTTAATGCCTTCCGCACTGCAGCTGCCGTTGTCGACTATTATTATCTCAAGCTGTTTTTCCTTAGACGGTATAAAGCATTGCCTGATGCTTTCCATACAGGCAGTGAGCACTTCCGAATGATCCTTTGACGGGATTATGACCGAAAGTTTCATGGCCGTGCTGTCCGGTTTGATAACAATGTTATTGATAGCATTGTTATTAATAACGCTGTTATCCTTCCTTTCAAACACCTTATCATAACTTATGGGGAGTCCGCGTCTCTTAAGAGCATCATTTCTGATCTTAATGTATTTCTGGGACTGGTTCTGCCAGGTATATTCGGAATAGATCTCGGTCTCATCGGCTGTTTCATCAGGAATATGAGTAGCCACCACAGGTACATGGACGATATTCTGCGCAAGTTCCGAAGCCCTTAAGAGGAAATCGTATCTTACCTCGCTCTCATTTCGGCGTTCCATATCCTCTTCACCCACGACGACATTATTCTCAATATCGTTCAATCCCCTGTCACACCACTCATTCCTGATAAGATCGATGACCTGCATGGCAAGCCCGGTCCCGACAATATAGGAATCTCCTATATAATTGCAGTTGAGCAGTGTATCATATGACCAGTCGGGCTTAAAAAAGGGGGCATGGCGCTTATCGGGAGATAACCTGTCCTCATCCCAGTACATGATATCAATGGGCTCGTCGCTCATAAGATGCCTGCTCAATTCATCGCTCTCGTACTCGACACCTTCGCTCCTTATGAACAGATATTTCTCGCTGATCTCCTCGGCCTCTCCTTCCGTGCTTTCATCATCTTCCGCAGTGCCGAAGATCATTTTGCGAAGATCCGTAACGATCTTAAACGGAGGACGGCTGCCGTTTCCCGACCCGCCTCTTAAGATATCCTCATTACGGCAGAAATAGCCGTACGGATCTGTCTGCTTACGTATCTCGTCCGTATATTCATCTATAAGTTTACGTTTATCAAATATCGACATATGTTAGCGGACCCCTCCTCATGATGAGTACCATAGTCCCTCGGGAATTATCTCGGGCTGTCTGCGGCCGGTCTTTATAAGGACCTTATCCATTATCGTGGGTTCCTTCCTGCGCTGCTCCATCCTCTCGATAAACATCTGCTTAAAGGCCTCAAACAGCTCCTTATCCGGCATCGTGACCTCATATGAGAGCCTTAACTTCTTCCTTCCCTCCGGAAGCTTAAAGAACTGGAATTGCGCATCATCCGTATCAAAGAGCAGCAGATCCGCCGCACCCACATAACCGTTTGTAAGGAATCTGTCTATACGCTGCTCCGATCCGTCCTCCAAGGTCAGGATCACGGATATCATTTTGACAAGGCATGGATATTCCGTCGGATCCACCCTGAGTTCGGTTACCTCGCTTTCCATTTCCACCTCAAGCGTGACGATATCTCCGTCAGTATCCGCAAAGGTCCGAAGCTGTCTGTCCGGTGAAAATCCAAGACCCGTACCGTAGTATATCTTCGGATTCTTAAGATCCTTAAGATAGAACTCTTTTGAAAGAGCCTTCTTCATATAAACTGTCCTTACAGGCATCAGTTCATGCATTACCTCCAATGAGGCAACACCTTTTATGAGATATAACTGGAAGTGTTTTTCCAGTCTCTCAAACAATTCCCGTTCCGAAGGGGATATACCGGATCCTTCATACAGGTTAAGCCCTCTTCTCTCAACATACTTAAGAAAATCCGAATCCTTATGTTCCCGGATGTAATAGAACAGAGCCCTGTATAATATGAACCTGACCGGTATCGGGAAATCAAACGTCCATTCATAATCAAGGATATGCCACTGTCCGTTTTCCTTTTTGTCCCTGTCAAATACTATGTTCGAAAAGATCAGATCCAGATCCGAAACGGGTGCCGAATAATATTCTCCCTCAATATCTTCTCCGAACACCTTCCTGAATCCTTCCGAGTTCTTAAATACTTCCGTACTCACGGAAGACAGGACCACTTCATACTGCTTAATGAGCAGAAGCATCCTTTCGTATTCCCTGCCTGCTTCGAGTTCGTTAAGATAGGATTCCATGGTTATCCCGTCAAGATATTTTAAACTTATGCTGCCCGTCGAATTATCCTCGGGAATATCAACTGCCGCATAATTGTCGCCGCTGTCCGGCCTGCTGCATTCATTCGGCTTAAGTCCCGATTCCTCGCACATCTTTGTCAGCGCAACATAGTTTTCGTACATTGCATCGATATGGGCATTTGCTTCATGGTTTAAGGCGATCTTGTGTACTTCCCTCTTCCTTCCGGTCCTGTCGGAACCTATCACCGTGGCCGTTCTGTACTCGATCGACCTTTCGCTCGCATATTTCGCAAAAACAGGAAGCACCTTATCATCCGGAATCTCTTCAACGGTCGCCATTATAAGAAATGAATTGTTAAAATCTTCAAACTTACCGTCCTTTATCAGCGTGTCAAAAACCCTTGTTTCGTTGAACGTGACTACCCTGTCCGCATCAAAGTTTCTTAAGTTTGTGTTAAGCTCACCCGGTTTCGGAAGCCATTCATCCGAATATATGGTATGCGGCAGCTTATAGTCCGGATACGGGTAATAGAATCTCGTAAAATATCCGCTTTCCTTAAGCAGACCGTTCAATCCGTTTTTGGTAAATGTCCTTATCCCGACGGTATTTGGATATCCCTCTATCCCGTCAAAGAAACCGCCGGTATGGTCTTCTTTGCATCCGGCAAAATACTTGAGCCCAAGCTGGTTCTCGATCGCTATTATGAGCATCCCGTCATCCTTAAGGTGCCTGCGGACACGCGTCAGGATATCCCTGTAAGGATCCTTTGAATTAATATAACTCTCGGCATATTCAAGCACGCCGATAAGTGTGATATAGTCGTATTTTTCCGTAAGATCCGGCTCGATATCCTCAAAATTACCGACCATGATCTCTATATTGTCATATGACTTATGCCTGACGGCATTTATCATGCTTCGTTTTTTGCTGAGTTCGATACAGGTAACATGACCTGCCATACGAGCAAGGCAGCCTGTCACGGCGCCGCACCCCGACCCGATCTCAAGCACGTGATCGCTCTTTTTCATCGGGATCCAGCTGCAGATATTTTCCCTTACATGCGACAGATGATACATTATCGGCCATGATCTTGTATTTTGGATGATATGGGGATAGTCCGATTCGGGATTATTCCTTACAAGATCCAAAAGAACGTCCTCTGCGGCACCGTCCGAATAAAGATCTTTTCCGCTGTAATACCTGTAATTAAGAACCACATTTCCTATGGCTTCCATTTTCTCGCTGCTCATTCTTCTACCTTACTGACAGTCACTATGCTGTCCATATCATAAAAGCCCGTTGTGTTTTTGGATGAGATGACCGTTAAGTTAAACACATCATAAAGCCTGTGATATACGGTAAATTCACCTTCCCTGTAGCCCACGCATCCAAGGGATATAAGATATTCCCCTCCCTGCAGGCTCATGTTCTGAGTAAAGGTTGCGACCATCACATCTCCGGCTCCGGGAGTTCCCGTCGTGATCTTCTCAAACATCGTGTTGGTACCGGTGATCTCCGTGCCCTGCATATTCTTAAACGAAACGGCAAAGATAGGGTCCTGTACCGTTTCGAAGAACCTTACCTTAACCTTAACGGTAAACTCTTCACCCTTTATTATGGTATTGGTTATCTCGCCTGTATTGTCATAAGCACAGAAATCCTCAAACTCCGCAAGTCCGCTTCCGTATTCGTCCTTATTCGGGTTGAGCTGCATCTTATCCTTCCACTTCGTGCCGGTGCTAAGATCCGCGCTCTTCTTGGTATTTACTTCCTTATCAAGCTGCCCGACGAGAACCTTCTTGTACATATCGATGATCTCCTTGGGCGCACCTTCGCCGATCTTTTTTCCTCTTTCAAGAAGTACCACACGGTCACAGTATTTGCTTATCGATGACAGATCGTGACTTACGAACAGTATCGTCTTACCCTGTTTCTTAAATTCCTCAAACTTGCGGTAGCACTTGTTCTGGAAAAACACATCGCCTACCGACAGGGCCTCATCCACAATGAGTATCTCGGGATCTATGTTTATCGCCACCGCAAACGCAAGACGCACGAACATACCGCTCGAATAGGTCTTCACCTTCTGGTATACGAATTCGCCTATATCGGCAAAATCCAGTATATCCTGCAGCCTTGCATCGATCTCTTCTTCGGAAAAACCTATCATCGTTCCGTTAAGATAGATATTTTCAATTCCGGTAAATTCCATATTGAATCCGGCGCCGAGTTCAAGGAGTGCGGATATCCTTCCGTTTATCCTGACATCGCCCGCGGTCGGATTAAGTACTCCCGTTATTATCTTAAGGATGGTGGATTTTCCCGAACCGTTGGTCCCTATGATCCCGACAGTCTCACCCGTATTAACGGTAAGACTGACGTCATTTAAGGCATAATGCTCCCTGACGTTTATGTTCTTCGAAAGATGCAGGGCTTCCTTAAGACGGTCCCTGTTCCTGTCGTAAAGCTTATATACTTTTGAAAGATGGCTGACTTCTATCGCAACCTTATTATCTTTTTCCATTATCCCTCTTTTTATCCTAAAACAAGGTAGTGCCCCCTCCTTCATCGGCGGCCTTTCGTTCTCCTAAAGGACGTCGGCGAAGTGAACCTTAAGCCTCTTAAACACCATCGCTCCCACAGCAAACGTGCAGGCCGTCAGTATCCAGAAATACGCCGTCGAATAGAAGGTTTCCCAGAATCCCAGCTTATCAAATATGGCGCCTCTGTAGCCTTCGACGATATACGTCATCGGGTTAAGCTTTATGATAAACCGTATGACCGGCTTGTTATCGAGAAGATGGAGGTTCCAGAGTATCGGAGTTGCCCAGATACCCACCTGAAGTGCTATCGCTATGATCTGCCCCAGATCCCTGAAAAAGACGATCAGTGAACAGGTTATATAACTTAAGCCAAGCACAAAAATAAACATGCAGAACGAGTAATAGATAAGCTGCAGCGTGTACAGATCCGGATAGTATCCGTAACACGCAAGAAGAATCAGCGTGAACACTATAAAAAATGCATGCACGAAAAGTGCCGAAACGATCTTGATTATCGGAAGGATACTTATCTTAAAGACTACCTTTTTTACAAGATAATTGTATTCAAGGAGCGCATTGGTTCCGCTAGATATAGCCTCGGAAAAATAGAACCACGGAACTATGCCGACAATGAGCCAGAGGATATACGGAAGTTCCATATCGCCCTTTATATTGGTGGCTCTGTTGGGCATTACAACGCCAAAAACAAACCAGTAAAGAAGGACGGTTATGACCGGCGGAACAAAGCCCCAGAATACACCGAAATACGAGCCCGCATACTTGGTCTTAAAGTCATTCTTGGCAAGCTTCCAAATGAGCTTCCGGTTCTGATACAGTTCCTTCGGAAGAATGACTATCCAGTCATACATCTTAAGAAAAACCATATAAAAACCTTCCAAAATAACACAGGAAACGATCTTCTTGATCAATTCCTGTGTTCTGTCCGCCAGGGGATTATGATGTAATATGATATAAAGGTTCAGCGCCAGTACGGCTGTCGTAACCGCCGCTATCAACTTCTTCTTACGGGACACCTGATAATATCCTCTCTGTTTTATCTCTTAATATCCGATAATCTCGGCCACTTCGTATCCTTATCGGATATGGTAAGCTTCATACCTTCCTCGATGGGCCACTCGATCGCAAGATCGGGATCGTTCCAGATAACCCCTCCTTCATCATTGGGGTGATAAAAATCGGTACATTTATATGCAAATTCCGCATAATCCGACAGTACCAAAAATCCGTGAGCGAAGTTCTTGGGGATAAAGAACATCTTCTTATTTTCCTCGGACAGCCTTACTCCGTACCACTGCCCGTAGGTTGAAGAACCCGGCCTCATATCAACTACCACGTCAAATACTTCACCGCGGATGACCCTTACAAGCTTATCCTGAGGAAAATCGATCTGGAAATGCAGGCCCCTAAGTACTCCCTTCTTGGAAGCCGACTGGTTATCCTGTA
>ONRZ01000134.1 GCA_900320345.1 uncultured Lachnospiraceae bacterium
AGATAGAGATTGAGTATATCCATTAGGAGGATGAGCATGTTATACACTGTAAAGAACGAAGAGCTCATATGCGAGATCGAAACACACGGAGCAGAGCTTAAGAGTATAAAAGACAAAAATACAGGACGGGAATACCTTTGGAACTCTGATCCTATGTACTGGAACAGGACATCACCGGTGCTTTTCCCCTTTGTCGGAGCTGTTAAGGACAAGAAATACAATCATAACGGTAAGACATATAATATCGGGCAGCATGGGTTTGCCAGGGATATGGAGTTTGCCGTAAAGGGTAGCGGTGAAAACGAGATGTGGTTTGAACTCAGGGAATCAGAAGAGACCATAGCAAGATATCCCTTTAAATTCCACCTGAACATTGGTTACAAGCTTGAAGGAAGGACAGTTACCGTTCTTTGGAGAGTAAAGAATACAAATGACGGAGCATTGTATTTTTCGATCGGAGCACATCCCGGCTTCATGCTCCCACAAGGCAATAAAGCATACTTCAGGCTTTTTGATGGCAACGGAATGCCTGTTAAGTCAATAAAGAACAGGATATTCGGAGAAGGCGGCTGTGTGACAGATAAGATACAGGTTATTGATACTCCGGATGGAAAACTCCCGATCACAGAGCATCTGTTTGACGGTGATGCACTGGTGTTAGAGGATAACCAGCTTGGCCTCTGGTATCCGTTATGTTTACATCACCGTTAGTAGGTCTTTGGTCACCGCCTCATAAGAACGCGCCGTTTGTATGCATAGAGCCGTGGTACGGTCGCTGTGATAAGGAAAGCTTTGATGGGGAACTTTCAGAGCGTGAATATGAGCAGAAGCTCGGCGCAGGAGAAGAATTCAACGTGTCATATAAGATCAGTATCTGATATAGAGGTTGCAAAATGCCGGATACGGTAAAGAGAGGATATGTATCCTCAGATGAAAAAGAATTCATAGATCAGATAGAAAAGTTAAGGCGTGCGGGAGAGGAACTCTATTATCTTATCAACCGCGGGTACCAGATCAAACCTGCATCCACCTTTGTGGGAAATCATCATCTGCTTTCAGAAAGGCAGAGACTGGCACTTGTAAGGAGTATTTCTCCCAAAGGCAGTATTGAGGAAGATACATTCAATACTGTTATAACATTGGAAATTGCCTTTTCGGGATCAACCCTCTTATCTTGCATGGATGGTACTATAAGAGATCTTGCCGGATTAAGGGGTACATACCGGATCATAGATAAGACCGACATGGCCGTGGAGACTATAAGAAAGGTTCTGGAAGTCGAGGGCGTAAAGGAAGCTCATTTTCTGATCGATGCACCCATATCCAATTCCGGCAGATTAAGCAGCAAGATAGAGGATATGTTTGAAAAATCTCCTGTTGAGGCTGTATGTGAAGTAATAAATGATGTCGATAAAAACCTTTATGGCAAAGAAAATGTCATGACGTCGGATGCGATCATACTTGATAACTGTGTATCTTGGTTTAATCTGACTGGGAAAGCTATCCAGACCGAAATCGGGGATTACCCGTTTGTTAATATTTTGAAATAAAAGGAGCAGAAACATATGGACGAATATATGAATGCTGCTTTGGTTATTGTGACGGAGATGAATAAGGCAGGTTTAGGATGAAGATAGCCATCATATCCGATACTCATTCCCTGCTTCGGGATGAGGTCATGGAAAAAATAAGAGACTGTGATATCATCCTGCATGGCGGGGATATAGCTTCAAAAGAAACTGTAGAAGCAATCGAAAAGCTAGGCAGGGCTTATTTCGTACGTGGAAATGCAGACAAGGAATGGGCTGAAGATATCCCTTATGAGCGGGAAATAGAGCTTGGCGGCTATAATTTCTACATGGTCCATAAGAAGAGTGATATAAGAAAGGATCTGTCCGGAATAGATTTTGTCATATATGGCCATTCACACAAGTATGAGGAAAGGACAGACGGGAATATCACGTATCTAAACCCCGGAAGCTGCGGTCCGAGAAGGTTCACACAGCCAGTGACTCTGATGATAATGGAGATAGATGAGAAGAGCAGAGCGTTGGAGATTGAAAAAGTAGATCTTTCACCCGTCCTTAAGAAGGGAGCAAAGCTCCCACCGCCAAAGGAGATGGATATCATCATCAAGAATATCGTAAAAGATATGAACGCTAACAAGACCGTAGATAAGATAGCGCAGAGAAACCGTGTGGATAAGGCTCTTGTAGAGGAGATACTGCAGATATATACTACCCATCCGGGGATAGATGTGGACGGGATACTGAACAGGATAAATCACTGATCATATTACGGGAGGGTACAATTATGGCAGACTATGTAAATCTGAACATCGGAGAAGACTATATTTCGATCACGTTTAATGTGGGCAATAACCGGATAATGGAGATAGGCTCACGTATGGAAGAGATATGCGAAGATGCATATATGAATGGATACAACTGGGAAGCATTCCTTAACAGTTACCTTGAACAGAATGATCCGGAGATCTTTGACGCTATAGAAACTGATTCAGAGGCTGATATGTATTGTGCATACATTAATGATACATCCGATGAAGGAAAGGAACTGGCAAAGCAGTATGTGCAGATACTTGAGGATCTCTTTGATAACGAAGAAGATATATATGATTTCCTTAAACATAATGCGGATGATATAGAGTGGGATTAAGGAAACAGGGTTTGGGAGGAAAAACACTTGCTTAAATGGATTCTCATAGGATCCTTCATACTTAACAAGGCATATGAGGGGTATCTTAAATATCTTGATAATTCATATCTTGAAAAGGAACCGCCGGAAAATGTAAGGGATGTGTATGACAAGGAAGAATACAAAAAGTGGCTGTCCTATGAAAAAGAAGGCGGCAGGGTGGATCTAATAAACGATATAGTGGATTCTGCCTTAGTGCTTATTATACTCATATTTAACATACACAGTTTTGTGTTTTCCTTATTTGCAGGATTTAACATATATCTTCAGTATCTGTTCACTTTGGCTGTTTTTACTGTCATATCAATGATCGTCTCAGTACCGTTCGATCATTACGATACCTTCGTGATAGAAGAGAAGTACGGCATGAATAAAACGACAAAGAAGACCTTTGTCCTTGATGTGATCAAGGAAGTGGTCCTGTCCCTGATAGTGTCCTATGGACTGCTCATGCTGATAATGTTTTTATTTGAAAGGTTTGGCAACAGGGGCATCATCCTTGCGATATTAGCGGTTATAGCATTGTCCATAGTCATAAGCCTTATCGTTATGCCTATAATGAGGATATTCAATAAGTTTGAGCCGCTTGAGGATGGTGAGCTTAAAGATGGGTTGCTTGCTCTGTGTGAAAAGTACGGTATCAGAGTAAAGAAGATCTGCGTTAAGGATGCAAGCCGCAGGACAACCAAGGCAAATGCCTTCTGTACGGGGCTTACAAAGAAAAAGACGATCTCACTTGATGATAACCTGGTAAATGATTATACGACAGACCAGATAATAGCGGTGTTTGCCCATGAATTTGCCCATGCAAGGTATAATCACCAGATTAAAACCCTCCCTTTTGCATTTTTACGTACAGTGATATCCGTTTCGGCACTCGGGATCTTAATGAATTTCAGTGAACCCTTTACGGCCTTTGGGTTTTTGGATGTTAACTATTACTTTGCGTTTCTTCTGATAAACCTCATAAGCTGGCCGGTATCTACTGTATTTGACCTTATATCAAATCATATATCAAGAAAGCATGAATACCAGGCAGATGGATTCGCAGCGAAGGAAGGCTACGGTATTGCCCTCATAGAGGCACTGAAGAAGCTGAGCAAAGATTCACTGACCGACCTTAATCCCCACCCGCTTGTTGTAAAGATGCTGTATTCACACCCGACACTGTCTCAGAGGATAGATGCCATAGAAAAGATAGAAACGGAAGCAGCAAATGGAAACTGAAGCATTCTTTAAAAAATACACAACGCATCTTAATGAGAATCAGCTAAAGGCCGTCCGTACCGTGGACGGTCCTGTTCTGCTGCTCGCAGTTCCGGGTTCCGGCAAGACTACGGTACTTGTAACAAGGCTTGGATATATGCTGTACTGCAATGCCATCCCGGCTCAGAACATTCTCACCCTTACATATACGGTAGCTGCCACACAGGACATGCAGCGAAGGTTTGAGAAGCTCTTTGGTGAGGGAAGTTCTGCAAGCCTTGAATTTCGTACCATTAACGGCATCTGCTATAAGATGATCCAGCAATATGCCCGTCTGGCTGGCAAGTCCGAGGATTCCATTTTCAGGCTTATAACGGATGAAAAGGAAAGTGCAAAGATAATATCTGATATCTTAGTGGATATCATGGATGAGTATCCTACAGAAAGCGACATAAAAGCAGTAAAGACGCTGATCACATATTGTAAGAACATGCTCCTTACTGATGAGGAGATAGAAAGGCTTGGAAATAACGAAGGGATAAAGCTTTTTGATATATACAAGACCTATAATCAATATCTTAAGCAGAACAGGCTCATGGATTATGACGATCAGATGATCTATGCATACAGGATGCTAAAGTCATCAGAAGACCTGCTTAAGATGTACAGGAACAGATACCGGTATATATGCGTTGATGAGGCTCAGGATACCTCTAAAATACAGCATCTTATCATAGGAATGCTTGCAGGTACTGACGGGAACCTCTTTATGGTAGGAGATGAAGACCAGAGCATCTATGGGTTCAGAGCGGCATATCCTGAGGCTCTGCTTGATTTTGAAAAGGATCATCCATCGGCAAAAGTGCTGGTGATGGACCAGAATTACAGGTCAAATGCCAAGATAGTTGCGGCTGCAGATCTGTTCATCCAGAATAACAAGGCAAGACATGATAAACATATGCAGCCGACAAAAGATGCCGGATCGGACATAAACTTTGTGGAGCTTAAAACAAGATCAAACCAGTACGGGTATCTTCTAAAGGTGGCGGCAAACTGCGACAGGGAGACGGCTGTACTCTACAGGGATAATGAAAGCGCTATCCCTCTTATAGATTCACTCGACAGGAACGGGATAGACTACCGCATAAAGAGTGTGGATATGGCCTTTTTCACGAACAGGGTGGTCACGGATGTAACGAACATAATGAAGTTTGCCTTAGATCCCTATAATACAGAACTCTTCATGCGTATTTACTTTAAATGCCAGACCTTCCTTAAGAAAGCCCAGGCAGAAAGGATGTGCAGGATAAGTGAACAGCAGGAGATCCCGGTGCTTGATGCGGCCGAGTTCGTTGACAGCATAAACGGGATGGTAAGGGGTAAATGCAGGGCATTATCTACGCATTTGCGCGGAATGCTTAAAGAAAACCCGAGTAAGGCGATATTCAGGATAGAAACACCGCTTGGATATGGGGAATACCTTGAAAGGAACAATATAGACGATAATAAGCTGTTCATCTTAAGGATGCTTTCGTTCAATGAAAGTTCTATCGGCAGCTTTCTTAACAGG
>ONRZ01000128.1 GCA_900320345.1 uncultured Lachnospiraceae bacterium
CGGATTAACGGACTTGCCGAGCTTGATGGACATCTCCATGAGCTTGCCCACGCCGCTCTGGTCAAGACGTGCGAACGGATCGTTCTCGAATATCTTCGTATCGTAATATGCCTCAAGGAACTTGCCTGAATCATCTCTCGAGAAACCGAAGGTCATCTGTGTAAGGTCGTTGGTACCGAAGCAGAAGAAATCGGCTTCCTTTGCGATCTCGTCGGCCGTAAGAGCAGCTCTCGGGATCTCTATCATCGTACCTACTTCGTAGTCGAGCTTAACGCCTGCTGCCTTGATCTCCTCATCAGCCGTCTCAACCACGATCTTCTTGATTATCTTAAGCTCCTTGATATCACAGATGAGAGGTATCATGATCTCGGGCTTTAAGTTCCAGTCGGGATGATCGCCCGAAACCTTGATAGCAGCCCTGATAACAGCCTTGGTCTGCATCTTCGCTATCTCGGGATATGTAACCGCAAGACGGCAGCCACGGTGTCCCATCATGGGATTGAACTCATGCAAGGACTGGATGTATTCCTTTATCTTCTCAACACTCTTGCCCGTATTGTCGGCAAGCTTCTTAATATCTTCTTCTTCAGTGGGAAGGAACTCATGGAGCGGAGGATCAAGGAACCTTATGGTTACCGGACATCCTTCAAGTGCTTCATATATCTGTTCAAAATCGCCCTGCTGGTAAGGAAGGATCTTCTCAAGTGCCTTCTCCCTCTCCTCTACGGTATCTGAACAGATCATCTGACGGAAAGCTTCGATCCTTGTTTCTTCGAAGAACATATGCTCCGTACGGCACAGACCGATACCTTCCGCACCGAGCTCACGTGCCTTCTTCGCATCAGCCGGTGTATCGGCATTTGTACGTACCTTCATGGTGCGGAACTTGTCTGCCCATGCCATAACCCTGCCGAATTCTCCTGCTATCTGAGCATCTACCGTAGGGATGATGCCCTTGTAGATGTTACCTGTCGTACCGTCAATACTTATCTCTGAACCTTCCGTGAAGGTCTCTCCGGCGAGAGTGAACTTCTTGTTTGCTTCATCCATTATGATATCGCCACAGCCCGATACACAGCACTCGCCCATGCCTCGTGCAACTACCGCTGCGTGACTGGTCATACCGCCGCGGACCGTAAGTATTCCCTGTGCGGCCTTCATACCCGTGATATCCTCGGGTGAGGTCTCAAGACGAACGAGAACGACCTTCTCGCCCCTGCCTGCCCACTCTTCAGCATCATCAGCCGTGAACACGACCTTACCGCAGGCTGCTCCGGGTGAAGCCCCGAGGCCCTTGCCGAGCGGTGTTGCGGCCTTAAGTGCGGCTGCATCAAACTGAGGATGAAGAAGGGTATCGAGGTTACGGGGCTCGATCATCGCAACAGCCTCTTCCTCTGTCCTCATGCCGTCATCCACAAGATCGCATGCTATCTTAAGTGCTGCCTGTGCCGTCCTCTTACCGTTACGTGTCTGGAGCATGTAGAGCTTGTTATGCTCAACGGTGAACTCCATATCCTGCATGTCGCGGTAATGTGTCTCGAGCTTATGGCAGACATCCTTGAACTGTGCGAAAGCTTCGGGGAATTTTTCCTCCATCTCTGCTATCTTCATGGGTGTGCGGACACCTGCAACAACGTCCTCGCCCTGTGCGTTTGTCAAAAATTCTCCGAACAGGCCCTTGTTTCCGGTAGCGGGATCGCGTGTGAAGGCAACGCCGGTACCGCAGTCATCGCCCATGTTACCGAAGGCCATCGACTGAACATTTACTGCCGTACCCCATGAATAAGGGATATCATTATCTCTTCTGTAAACATTGGCACGAGGGTTGTCCCATGAACGGAACACTGCCTTGATCGCACCGTATAACTGCTCCTTGGGATCGGTCGGGAAGTCCGTTCCGATCTTCTCCTTGTATTCAGCCTTGAACTGCTCGGCAAGTTCCTTAAGATCCTCGGCACCAAGCTCAACGTCCTGCTTAACGCCCTTTTCGTTCTTCATCTTGTCGATCAGCTCTTCAAAATACTTCTTGCCGACTTCCATAACAACATCCGAATACATCTGGATGAAACGTCTGTAGCAGTCCCATGCCCAGCGGGGGTTGTTTGATTTTTCGGCGATCACCTTTACAACATCTTCATTAAGTCCAAGATTGAGGATAGTATCCATCATACCCGGCATCGAAGCCCTGGCACCCGACCTTACCGATACAAGAAGCGGATTTTCCTTGTCTCCGAACTTCTTACCCGTGATCTCCTCCATCTTAAGGATATACTCGTCGATCTGAGCGCGGATCTCGGCATTTATCTCCCTGCCGTCTTCATAGTACTGAGTGCATGCCTCTGTCGTAATGGTGAAACCCTGCGGTACAGGAAGTCCCAGATTGGTCATCTCAGCAAGGTTCGCGCCCTTACCTCCGAGCAGATTCCTCATATCGGCACTGCCCTCACTGAACAAATAAACCCATTTCCTACTCATACTTATCCTCCTTAATCCGTATGTTTTATTTATGGTAACTATCCGGAACAGCACATATATTTTTCGAAGTATCCTTAACCTGTTTCGGACAGATACTGATCGCAGACTTATATTATGTCACAATCACCTTATAATTTTACCAAAAACGCACAAAAATTACCACTTTATTATGAATATTTTTATAAATTTATGACAGATTGGTAACTATTCAGAACAGCGAAAACCCTGTTCTGAATAGTTACACAAATTGAAAATAACTGATCAACCCCTTATATCCAGGAACTGCGCCTGCCCGTGAATCCTAAGCTCTTCTGAATCCGCCGGAACGAAGATGCAGTCTCCCTTGTAAAAATCTATCTTCATGTCATCACAGCTTACAGTCCCGCAGCCGCCTACACACAGCAGAACCTTGAAGCTCACGCTGTCGGCGGAATACGTCACCTTCTGTCGACGCTCCGTATTTATGAGCATCCTGTATACTTCAAAATACCTGCATCTGCACAAAAGTTCGGAGGCGACTCCCTGTCTGTACTTAAGTACCCTTAGGGGCTGTCTGGGCTCCGACACACCTGAAAGCTTCGCCACATCAAGTGCCTTGTCTATATGGAGTTCACGCCTGCTGCCTCCCTTATCCGTCCTGTCATAATCGTACAGACGGTAGGTAAGGTTGGAACTTTCCTGGATCTCGGCTATAAGAACACCCGAGCCTATCGCATGTATGGTGCCTGCTTCAACGAAAAACACGTCATCCTTCTTGACCGGTACCGTCTGCAGGTATTTTACTATCGTTCCGTCTCCTATCGCCTTCTTTACATCCTCACGGCTCATCGCTCTGTTGAGTCCGTATACGAGCTTCGCATCATGCGCCGCGTCAAGGACGTACCACATCTCTGTCTTGCCGCGCTGACCGTTTTCATTTATCTTCGCGTACTCATCGTCCGGATGCACCTGGACCGACAGATCCTTGTCCGCATCTATGAACTTTATGAGAATTGGCAGTCCGCCGTCTTCCTTAACATCCATGCCCGCCGAATGGGTACCCAGGTATTCGGGATGCATCTTTAATACCTCAGAAAGCTTCATCCCGTCAAACTCACCTCCGGACACGAAACTCGGGCCGTCCGGATGAGTGGAACACTCCCACGTTTCTGCAAGCGGAGACAGATCTATATTTTTCTCGAATTCATCGTTAAGCCTCCGTCCGCCCCACAGATAATCCTTCCCCGTGGGTCTTAGGAGCATAGGCTTATTACCCAAAACTAATACTCCAGTTTATATTTTATCTTATCGGTAACACTTATCTCCCGTCCCAGCTGGACCTCGATAAGCTTAAGTTCTGTTTTTGCTATGACCGTATGCCGGCACCCCGCGCTCATCGTGATAACGTCTCCGGGTGTAACGCTCTGCTCCATGCCGTCCACTATCGTCTTGCCTTCACCGGCGAGCACCACCCATACCTCGTCGCGGTTCCTGTGGCTGTGATAATTCATGGAATTCCCGGGCTTTAAGGTCACCTTTATCGTCATGGATTCCTTTTCTACGTCCATAACACGGTAGCTGCCCCAGGATTTCTCGGCAAACATTATCTGCTGCTCTATCCCGTCCACGAACGGCTTGATGAGGGAACTCTGCTCCTTGTCGGACACGAGTATGCCGTCGGGCGAAGCGGAGATGATGACGTCGTGCAGTCCCATCGCAAGTACCGGCACGTCCATCTCGTTTACTATATGGACTCCGCTGCACTCATCATTTAGAATGCCCTTGCCTATGACTTCATCCTGCATCGCTGCGGTCAGGGAACTCCAGGTACCGAGATCCTTCCATTTTCCCGAGAAGCGTCTTACCTGTATCCTGTCTTCCTTCTCGACCACGGCATAATCGAAGGATATCTTCGTCAGCGTTTCGTATTTGTTAAGCAGATCATTATGATCGGTAAAATCGATAAGCTCATGAGCCTTATCAAGCATGTACTTAAGCTTGTAAGCAAACACGCCGCCGTTCCAGAGCGCCCCCTGCGCGATATACTCCTGCGCCTGCTCCTTTGTGGGCTTCTCCTTGAAGTTGGCGGCAAAAGAGACCGGCCCGTCCGTCTCAGGTATGATATATCCGTATCTCTCGGACGGACTCGTGGGTTCAACGCCCATCAGCACCAGATTGGCTTCTCCCTTATCCGCCTGCTCGGACAGTTCCTTTACGGCCTTGAAATAATCCTCTTCCACGTACGGATCGACCGGTACTATGACCACGGTCTCATCCGGGGAAACACCCATCTCCCAGCTGGTTTCGGATGGCAGACACCTGCGCCTTGGATGTGGCTATCGTTATGACGGCATCCTTATCCACCTTCTTAAACTGGCGGTACATGCGCTGCAGCATGGATTCGTAGGTCCCGTCGTCGTTT
>ONRZ01000129.1 GCA_900320345.1 uncultured Lachnospiraceae bacterium
TATATGACACCTGTTTCCGCTGCCTTATTTGAAGCGGAAGAGGAGGAAGTTTCTTCGGTTTTCTCCTGTTTGGATATCTTCTTCGCAGAATTGTAGGCGCTGTACGCGTCGATCTGTGAGTATCCCTGAATTCCGTTTACACTCATGTTTACCCTCCTTGGAAATAAGATAAAAATAGGTTTCATCATATGTATCGGATAATTATAGATTTTAATTAGCATTTTTTGAAAATAAATGATAATATTATTGTATACAATGTGCTTTATTTACGGAGTATTCTGAATCCGTTATGAACAGATATAAAATGGAAAGATATGGAAAACATAGAGATCAAAGCATACGCAAAAATAAACCTGTCACTTGACGTAACAGGCAGAAGGGATAACGGCTATCACGATGTCCGTATGGTGATGCAGAGCATAAACCTGTATGATGAGCTTACGATATGCAGGGTTCCGTGTAACGAAACGGAAGGCGGAAATGACGCACCGGATAAAAACGGCAGGATAACAATAGAATCCGATACGACTGCGGTCCCGCTTAATGAGGATAACCTCATATATAAGGCGGCGAAGCTGATCATGGATGAATGTGGGATAAAAGACGGTGTAAGGATAGTTCTTAAAAAGAATATCCCGGTAGCGGCAGGGATGGCAGGCGGAAGTACGGATGCTGCCGCAGTGTTTAAGGGAATGAACAGCCTGTTTGAACTGGGCCTTGAACAGGAAAGACTGTGTGCTATGGGTGTTAAAATAGGAGCAGATGTTCCGTACTGTATAATGGGAGGGACAGCCCTGTCGGAAGGGATAGGAGAGATATTAACGCCGATGCGTGCCATGCCGGGGTGCATTATCCTTATCGCCAAGCCTGACATAAGTGTATCGACGGGCTATGTATACACGGCGTTTGACAGTCTTAAGGAAAAAATGCATCCGGATGTTGATGCGATGATATCGGCAATAGATATGGGAGATATAAGAGAAGTATCAAAATTGTTGGGTAACTCACTGGAAGGAGTCACACAGGAGGAATATCCGATAATTAAGGAGATAAAACAGATAATGTTGGGTAATAAGGCTCTCGGTGCGCTGATGAGCGGGAGCGGTCCCACAGTATTCGGATTGTATGATGACAGAGCACAGGCGGAAGAGACAGCTAAGATGTTAAGGCAGCTGTCCGGTATAAAAGATATATTTGTCACCGAACCTTATAACGTTTGATTTTCCGATTGAAGCATAAGGAGAATGTTATGGAAGAACCCAAACTGCAGTTGATCATTGATGAATATCTGCCGCTCAGGGATGTTGTGTTCAACACCTTAAGGCAGGGGATCCTAAAGGGAGAACTTAAACCCGGAGAGAGGCTTATGGAGATACACCTTGCCAACAGGCTGGGAGTCAGCAGAACGCCTATCCGTGAGGCAATACGCATGCTTGAACTGGAAGGGCTTGTTACCATGATACCGAGGAAGGGTGCCGAGGTCGCAAGGATAAGCAAGCTGGATCTCAGGGATGTGCTTGAGGTCCGCCGGTCTCTTGATTCTCTGGCAGTGAGCCTTGCATGTGAAAGGATTACGGAGGAGGAGAAACAGATGCTTTCAAAGACCGAGGAGGATTTTGAGAAAGCGGTCACGACAAGGGATGCGACGACCATAGCCGAAGCGGATGTTAAGTTTCATGATGTGATACTTAAGGCATCAAAGAACGGAAGGCTGGTCCAGATGGTAAACAATCTTGCGGAGCGGGTCTACAGGTACAGGCTTGAATACATAAAGGACAGCCGAAACCACCAGCGTCTTATCGAGGAGCACCGCAGGATAATGGAATATATCGGTGCGGGAGATGCCGAAAATGCCAGAAATGCGATAGAAACGCATATCGATAACCAGGAGAAGAACATAATCAGTCAGTTGGAACTGTAGGATACTTGAATTAAGATGTGATACAGTTTATGATGTAACTGTTTGAAAAGCAGGATCAGGAGGGAGTAGAAATGCCGGATGCAGGGGCACCGATAGGTGTTTTTGATTCAGGTGTCGGCGGACTCACTGTAGCAAAGGAGATAATGTCGCAGATCCCCAACGAAAGGATAATATATTTCGGGGATACGGCGAGGGTGCCATACGGAAGCAAGAGTAAGACAACGATAACCGGATTTACCAGACAGATCATAAGGTTCTTAATGACACAGAAGGTTAAGGCGCTCGTTATTGCCTGTAATACCATGAGTGCCTATGCGATAGATGAAGTCGAGAAGGAGATATCGATACCGATAATCGGAGTGGTGAAGCCGGGAGCAAGGGTAGCCGCCGCTCAGACCGAGAATAAGAGGATCGGTGTCATAGCAACCGAGGGAACGATCGGAAGCGGCATGTATCAGAAGTTTATAGCAAATATCGATAAAGATGTGCTGGTACTTGGCAAGGCATGTCCTCTGTTCTGTCCGCTGGTTGAGGAAGGCATGCTCGACGATCCGGTCACGGATGAAATAGCAAGACGTTATCTTAAGGAACTGATGGAGAAGGATATAGATACCCTCATCATGGGCTGCACGCATTATCCGCTGCTTGCCCCCACTCTTAAGAAGATAGTCGGGGAGAAGGTCAGGCTTGTCAATCCTGCGTACGAAACAGCAAGAGAGCTTAAGGAGATGCTCAGTGACACAGGCATGCTGAATCCGGACGATCTTGCAAAACAGGGTAAAGGCCATGAGTTCTATGTCAGCGATCTGGCCGATAAGTTCAGGCTGTTTGCGGCAAAGATCCTGGATGATCCGGGACTTACCACTGATAAGGTTGATATAGAAAAATACTGATATAAGATTTACGGAGATTTTTTAATATGAAGAAAGATGTACTTATCACGATCTCTGGGATACAGACAGGGGAAGATAACGGCTCCGATAAGATAGAGATAGTCACCGGCGGAAGTTATTATAAGAAGAACAACAAGCATTATCTTCTGTATGACGAGATTGTTGAGGGACAGGATGAGGTGACTAAGAATATCGCAAGGTTTGATGAGGATATGTTTCACATCACGAAGACCGGTTTTACCAATGTTGACATGTCCTTTGAGGAAAATAAGAGGAACATAACGAATTATATAACACCATTCGGAAGCCTGCTCGTAGGGGTTGACGCAAGTAAGGTGAGCGTAGTCGAGAACGAGGAGAATATCCAGGTGGATATAGCATATTCGCTGGATGTTAATTATGAGCATTTTGCCGACTGTACACTGCATATGGATATACAGTCGCGTGACGGCTTAGAAGTGATCACACTTAACTGACCATAAGTTGAAGGATTTACGGGATCATTAATAAAGACCTGAGAATATCAGGAAATATCAGGAGGAGAAGGATGAAGGTAAGGAAGGCGATAATACCGGCAGCAGGCCTGGGAACAAGGTTTCTGCCTGCGACCAAGGCACAGCCCAAGGAGATGCTCGCGATAGTCGACAAGCCGACTATACAGTATATCATCGAGGAAGCCGTTGCATCCGGGATACAGGATATAATCATAGTCACCGGCCGGAACAAAAGGTCCATAGAGGATCATTTTGACCGTTCGATAGAACTTGAGCTTGAACTTGAGAAGAGCGGTAAGCATGAAATGCTTGATATGGTCAAGGATATATCCGAGATGGCAAATATCCATTATATAAGGCAGAAGGAGCCCCGTGGCCTGGGACATGCGATACTTACGGCAAGGCATTTTATCGGAAATGAACCGTTTGCGGTGCTTTTGGGTGATGACGTTGTGGTATCGAAAAAACCCTGCCTCAGCCAGATGATAGATGTATATAATGAATATAAGACCTCGGTACTGGGCGTTCAGAAGGTAGCGCATGAGGTAGTCAATAAATATGGTATCGCGGATTGCAAGCTTATTGATGACAGGGTATATAAGGTCAAGGATCTTGTTGAGAAGCCAAAGATAGATGAAGCTCCGTCGGATATAGCAATACTGGGAAGATATATAATAACTTCATCGATCTTCTCATATTTGGAGACTCAGGATGCAGGTACGGGCGGTGAGATACAGCTGACGGATGCACTTCGCAGGATGTGTAAGGATGAAGCGATGTATGCCTATGATTTCAAGGGACACAGATATGATGTCGGAACTAAATGCGGTTTCATCCAGGCAAATGTGGAGTTTTCATTAAGAAATCCCGAGATAAAGGACGAGATGCTTGCATATATTAAGTCACTCAATGAAAACATGGACGAAATGCTTGATTATGAGTGATCTTCCGGTGATGAAAAAGACAGCATTATTCTGATGATCTGAAATATTAAGATAAGAAAAGGACGGATAAACCGTCCTTTTCTTATTTGACAGGCTTGGCTCCGGCTTTTTCCTGGAGTTTTTCCACAGCCTGTTTGAATTTGCTCTTGGGTTTTACTTCTTTTTTGACATTTCCGCCTCTTAAACCCTTGACATCGACCATGTAGATCCCGCTGACTGATGCCTTTACTTCTTTTTTTACGGGAACAAGATCGAAGATCTTTTCATCACAGATCAATGACATTACCTGGGGACCGATCTTAGCCTTAACTATCGGAAGCTTGCGCCCTCTTAAAAGCTTGGGTGTCTGTTCAAGGACTACTGCCGGGAGTCCGGCATCCTTAAGCTTCATCCGCTTCTTGTCAATGATCAGCATGGAGTAGGTCTGTTTGGTGGCATTTATCTGTTCTTCCTGTTCCGCCTGCTTCTTCTGGATAACTCCGATGAGCAGGACGGCAATAACGATTAAAGTAATTGTTGCCGGTGACACTTCACACCTCCTGTATTTAGTTTTAGGATTTATCTAATATATGATTTTATAAAATATGTCCCTTTTGTGCAAGCACAAGGTTAAGATTTTAAGAAATATGTTTAAATTAAGCCTTTTGTGTGATATAACTATTCAAGACAGTACATGAATCTATAACAGGAAAAGGTGGTATTACTATGGATTTAGTTGAGATCAGGGAATTATACAGGAACAAAGAGCAGTATTACGATAAGAAAGTCACGGTCGGAGGCTGGGTAAGAAGTGTCAGGGATTCAAAGACTTTCGGATTTATCGTTTTAAATGACGGAACATTTTTCGAGCCGCTGCAGATAGTATATGGTGATAAGCTCGATAATTTTGCCGAGATAAACAAGATAAACGTCGGTGCGGCGCTTATCGTTACGGGAACCCTGGTTGCAACGCCGCAGGCCAAGCAGCCGTTTGAGATACAGGCGGATGAGGTGGTCATAGAGGGTGCTTCAACACCGGATTATCCTCTCCAGAAGAAGAGACATACACTTGAGTATTTAAGAACGATAACACATCTGCGTGCAAGGACCAACACCTTCCAGGCTGTATTCCGCGTGCGTTCACTTGCAGCCTATGCGATCCACAAGTTCTTCCAGGAAAGGGGTTTCGTATATGTTCATACTCCTCTTATCACAGGAAGTGACTGTGAGGGAGCAGGCGAGATGTTCAGGGTAACGACGCTTGATATGGATGAGCTGCCTAGGACAGAAGAGGGTAAGGTTGATTTTTCACAGGATTTCTTCGGCAAGGAGACAAACCTTACGGTGAGCGGCCAGTTAAACGGTGAGACCTATGCGATGGCGTTTAAGAATATCTATACGTTCGGTCCCACGTTCAGGGCCGAGAATTCCAATACTACAAGACATGCGGCGGAATTCTGGATGATAGAGCCGGAAATGGCATTTGCCGACCTTAAGGATGATATGGTCCTGGCCGAGAGCATGATCAAGTACATAATAAGGTATGTGATGGAAAATGCACCCGAGGAGATGAACTTCTTCAACCAGTTCGTGGATAAGGGACTTATAGAGAGACTGAACCATGTTGTTAGTTCAGATTTCGGACATGTGACCTATACCGATGCTATAAAGATACTTGAAAAGCACAATGATGAGTTTGAATATAAGGTATTCTGGGGCTGCGACCTTCAGACCGAGCACGAGAGATATCTGACAGAGAAGGAATTTAAGCGTCCGGTATTTGTTACAGATTATCCCAAGGAGATCAAGGCCTTCTACATGAAGCTTAATGAAGACGGCAAGACCGTAGCCGCAATGGACTGCCTGGTACCCGGAATCGGTGAGATCATCGGCGGAAGCCAGAGGGAAGATGATCTTGACAAGCTCATGACAAGGATGGAGGAACTCGGACTTAAG
The DNA here is from genome assembly GCA_900320345.1 of uncultured Lachnospiraceae bacterium. GTDB lineage: Bacteria > Bacillota > Clostridia > Lachnospirales > Lachnospiraceae > UBA2868. The sequence continues at coordinate 6,188 of ONRZ01000129.1, forward strand.
AAGGAGGATTATGATTTCTATCTTGACCTTCGTAAGTACGGATCCGCAAGGCATTCGGGATTCGGTCTCGGATTTGAAAGATGCGTTATGTATCTGACCGGAATGGGCAA
>ONRZ01000135.1:0-608 GCA_900320345.1 uncultured Lachnospiraceae bacterium
GAAAAATCCGCTGTCAAGGGCAAATGCTATACCTTCCGCAAAAATAAACAGCCTGAATCCCGGTATATACAACTCATCTTCAGAACGCTTATCCCTGTACTCGATATGATTGGTCAGGAATTTGATCGCTTCCATGCTCATAAAGATCGCTATGAGCACAAGGATCAGTATATCTATGACATTATTTCTGCGTTTTGTATTGATGAGCTGTCTGCTGTAATACATATCAAGCCCATGTTTGTTCTGCTCACCGTTGATCTCTATATCCTGCCTGCTCACCATTTCGTCTTCGGTAACATTTTTTTCGGAAAGCCTTATATCCGACAGTTCGGGGATATCCTGCGCAAGATCGCTCAGATAGTCTTCCACTCCTGTAAGTTCACCGAAACTTACTCCCTTGGCTATGACCTCATTTATATCATTCTCGACCGACCTTGCCGTCATTACGGCGATCCTGTCCAATGAAGAACGGAATGCCGAATCGACCCTGTTCATCGACAGACCTCCCATAACAAACTGGGATATCACAAGTATCACTATCGAGGATATACGCATCCTCTTAACACTGAGTTCCTTACCTCCTCCGATGAAGCATGCAAGAAAAGCCA
>ONRZ01000135.1:658-5140 GCA_900320345.1 uncultured Lachnospiraceae bacterium
GATCTCTCCACCTTCAAAACCGACAAATGCATATATACCGTTCCTCTCGATAATGTATTCATCATCGGGGTTATTCCTGTATATATTTTCATCAAAATTACCGACCTGCTCTACGATATTTCCCTTATTGTCAATGACCTCGACTCCGCTTATATCATATGACAGATCATCTATTCCCTGAAGTATCTCCTTAAGACCGTAGAACTTATCTATCGGCTTCCCGAAACTGAGAGCATAATCAAGCTTCCTGACCGCACTCGTCGTGTTAAGCACTCCGGCATGAACGACTGTATCTGCCTGAAGCTTTCGATACGACATAGTTGTAAGTGCAGCCGAGAACATTATCATTATTATGCCAAGAAGCATTATGGTCAGGACCACCCTTTCCCGCTTTATCTTCATCCTTCAGTTCTCACTCCTTTTATATATCTTTTATGTATCTTTTGTATAACTTTGATCTCAGGACTTTTCCTTGTTATCAAGCAGATCGGGACGTCTTTCCCTCGTTCTTATGACCGACTGTTCATGGCGCCATTTTTCAACATTGGCATGATGTCCCGATAACAGCACCTCCGGGACTCTTTTTCCATGCCATATTTCCGGTCTCGAATACTGCGGATACTCCAGAAGATCATCCTGAAATGATTCAAATTCCGCTGAAACATCATTATTAAGGACTCCGGGAATAAGCCGGGATACCGCATCAACAACGATCATAGCCGGCAGTTCTCCGCCTGTAAGGACATAATCACCTATCGAAATGTTGTCGGTCACGATCTCCTCAAGCACCCTCTCATCTATACCTTCATAATGACCGCAAAGGAGGATAAGATCATCCTCTTTTGCAAGTTCCTGCGCCTTTTTCTGGGTAAACACTTCTCCCTGCGGAGTAAGATAGACCACTCGCGGCCTGCTGCCGCTCGTTATCCTTTCCCTTATGGCTTCATAGCACAGATACACGGGCTCGGCCTGCATAAGCATCCCCGCTCCTCCGCCGTAAATGTAGTCATCTACCTTATTATGCTTATTAAATGCATAATCCCTGATATTGACCGCTTCTATACTTATCAGTCCCTTTTCGATCGCTCTTCCGATGATGCTCACATTAAGCCCCTGCATTATCATCTCCGGAAAAAGCGTCATGACATGGAAGTTCATCCTCTCCCGTCCTCACAAAATATTATCTATGCTCGTCTTAAGAGCAAGCACTGCATTCTTAAGCTTCTCTGTATTCTTATCTGCCGGCCTGCCCTTTTTGATATCCCTGTTCACATCAATGATCAGCTTCTTTACAAGCGCGGTCGTATCACTTATCTGGACTTTCTCTACTATCGTTATCGGAGACCGTTCGCTCTTAACGCCCTCGCCCGCACGTTCAACCATAGCCTGTGCTTCATCAAGGAGTTCCTTAAGTTCGTCATCTGCAACATTCACTCCGCTGCCTGCATTTTCATACTGTCTTCTGAATATTATCATATACTTTCCATCACTTATGCTTCTTTAATTTTCGTTTATCTTCATACATCAACTGATCTGCCCGGTCAAATACATCCGTCACGTTAAGGTCGTCACCCGGCTTAAATTCAGCCATACCGGCAGCTATCACCGGTCCTTCATGTTTATCAAGATTTGCCAGCACCTCGCTTCTGAGTTTATTCATAAGCTGCTTACTTAAGTCAAGGTCGGAGCCGCTTAAGAATACGGCAAATTCGTCTCCCCCGATACGGAACACAGGACTGTGGGCAAATATATCGCACAGTAGCTTGGCCGAAGATCTGATATACTCATCACCGGCCTTATGTCCTTCCGTATCGTTTATCTTCTTCAGATCGTTAAGATCGCAAACAACCAGTGCAAAATGAGGCAGATCCGTATTACCTTCAATATCTGCCTGAACAGACTGCTCCAGTTCCGTAAAAGCTGTTTTATTCCTTGTACCCGTCAGTTCATCGCGTCTTGCCAGTTCCTTTTCCGTATTGAGCGCACGGATATGCTCATTTCTTTTTCTGACCTCTTCGTCTATATTCTCAACACCTATTATGAAGTGAACACCATCACTTGATTTTCTGATCGAAAGCCTTGTGTTCTGCACCTTGCCGCTAATGATGAGCCGGTATTCGACATTATGCTGTTTTCTTCCTTCAAGGGCAGTGATCATTTGATCTTTATCCAGAGCTGCCATCATACGTTCCTTGTCCTGCGGATGTATGATCCCGGCCAGATTTTTGACCGCCGAACCAAAGAAATCATCACCGGACTGGGCTATCTTAAGTTCCCCGTAAATATTGTGAGAGGTATATCCCATATACTCACCGCTCACTATATCCACGTAATAAATAACATCGTAGTTTGAAGCCAGACTCTCAGCGATCTGGCTGAATGTGACATGCGCTTTCTGTTTTTCCAGCAGAGCGGTTTCCGCAGTGATGGTATCATGTATATCCTTATCACACAGCACAAAATGTTTTCCGTCCTCTGAGAGCATGACAACAAACCTGTAATACCTTGCCTCATCTCCCACCATTATCCTGTATCTGTATGAATATGACTTCCTGCCCTCCAAGTTCTTAAGCATGGTCTCCTTATAATACATGCTCACGGCAAATTCACGGTCGTCGGGATGTGCATATCTTCCGGCATTCTCCCGTGTCTCTTCGTAAAAATCCTCCCCTTTCATAGGTACGTTCATCGCCTCATATGTTTCGCTGACAGATACCTCCATATATTTCCCTGTTTCGATATTGATGTAGTATATCGCTTCATAATCATTCGCGAGGCCTGCAGCTATCTGGGTGTATCTTTCCCTGTCTTTCCTTGCGTCCTCGGTGATCTGTTCCTGCTCCTGTTTCTCATCCTCCTCCACGAAAACATGGATGATACAGTTTGCTATAAAGCATCCGATCGTGTAGAACGGGGCAAAAGCATCAAAAGACTGCAGAACTATGAACACAGCCATAACCCCGCCCGATAAGCAGACAGCCTTGTAATGCACTTTGTCTCTGCCCTGCGACCTTATCGATACAAAAAAGGAGTATACCGTGATCAGAACGAACATAAAAAACTGCGCTGCCAGAAGAAAATATCTACCCGTTTCGGGAACATATTCCACTTCCTCGGTGACAGTGAAGATCGTAGGGTTGAAGAAATTAATGATGAGGTGACTTATCACAAAGATAAATATGCCCCAGCCCGCCCCAAGAAGGCTTTTTGACTTTATACCCTTCTTATCTATGTATGCAACGACATATCTTGTCCAGAGCAGGATCGACAGGGCCATTGTTGCGAAAAACACTACCGTATCCGCATAAACAAGAACCCTTATCTTTGCCTCCTCAAAAAAGCCCCATAACAGATCAGCTATATAAAATACCAGAATGGAATTCAGAAACTGCCTGTATCGGTAACGCGGTCCGGATGAAGGCTCATTCTTTGCATTTTTTAATATATCGTGATTTATTATGATATGATGTATCACAGCCAATATGCCAAAGCTTGAATAATACATATATCCTTTTCCTCCGGGCATAATTTTTCACAATAATATATTATACCATACTATGCGCCCTTTTTATCACTTTCCGTATTAATTTTGATTATTTTACTCATTAGACTTAACTTTTGTTGTGTCGGAACATCATTTGTGGTAATTTATTATAGTGAATGGGATCATTCTATTTACTATAGTAACAAATACATCAGAAACGCAACTTTAGTACGGGATATTCGAAGGGGGACCACTGCTATGGCTTTACAGGAATCCGGTGAAATGTATCTTGAGACCATATATGTTCTTTCGCAGAGATCGAATGCTGTCCGCGGGATCGATATCGGAGAACATCTGGGATATTCAAAACCATCCGTTAGCAGGGCTATCGGACTCCTCAAAGATGAAGGTCTTGTAAAGCGTGACGATGACGGATTCATAAAGTTAACAGAAGCCGGAGAAATACTGGCAAAACGCATATATGAGCGTCATACAGTACTTACCCGGCTGCTTATGAATATAGGTGTTGATGAAAAAACCGCATCCGAGGATGCCTGCCGTGTTGAGCATTACATAAGTGATACGACTTTTGATGCCATCAAAGCCCACATGAAGAAACAATGAAACTATGATTCCATACATCAGAGTACAGCTATCACTTCCACCTCACATATCGCGCCCTTTGGCAGAGAGCTTACTTCCACGCATGATCTTGCAGGCTTTTCTGTAAAATACCTTGAGTACACCTCGTTAAATGCCGCAAAATCATTGATATCCGTCAAAAAGCACAGGGTTTTTACAACATTCTCCGGCTTCGTTCCGGCTTCCTTCAGTATGGCAGCAAGATTTTTCATTACCTGTTCCGCCTGTTCTTCGATAGTATTTCCGACAAGTGCTCCCGTTGCGGGATCCAGTGCGATCTGACCCGATGTATAGAGCATCCCGTTAACCTCAACCGCCTGGGAATACGGTCCGACCGCAGCCGGTGCTTTTTCAGT
>ONRZ01000150.1 GCA_900320345.1 uncultured Lachnospiraceae bacterium
GTGGGCCTTCCGGCTTATCAGACCTTTGTTGGAATAGCGGATGTGCTCTCACATCTTCTTGAGAGATATTTTTCCGACGAAAAGTATTCGGATACAACGAATTATCTGATCGAAGGAGCCATAAGAGCGCTGCTCGTGAATGCCGACAGACTCATAAAGGATCCGAAGGACGTGAACGCGAGGGGCGAGATACAGTGGCTTGCAAGCGTGGCGCACGGTGGTTTCCTTGATGCCGGAAGAAGTGCGGACTGGGGTTCGCACCGGATAGAACACGAGCTGTCCGCGCAGTACAACATAACCCACGGTGAAGGGATGGCAGTCGTAATGACGGCGTGGACAAAATACATGGCAGTTAAGAAGCCATGGAGGCTCGCGCTTTTGGCAAGCAGGGTTTTCGGAGCGGATCCTTACGATTATACGGAGGAGGAGAGAGCTTATATCCTGTCCGACAAGCTGTCGGGATTGACATCATGGCAAAAAGAGCAACAAGGAACGGCAAAGTAGGTCATTATGTACCGCTTGATGCGCAGGCTTTCAAGGAAATACTGGCACTTGCGAGATAAAAAAGTAAAAGAAAAACAAGAAAAGAAAATATAAGGAAAACGAAAGGAGTCACACAAATGGCAAGAGTAAATTTAAAACAACCCAACGAACTGACAGGCGAGGCAAGGAAGGCTTATGAAGAGCTTGAGGCTGCAGGCAAGATAACGAACATGAAGCTGGTAATGCTGCAGGACTATGGCACATACAAGGCTTTCATGGGCTGGTATGATTCATGGGGAAGTCTCGTTAAGGTAGTAGGTCAGCGCGCGGCAACGATATATGCGCATTCCGTTTCCACGACCAACGGATGCCAGTTATGCTCACTGTTCTTCATAAGTGATCTTAAGGAGCTGGGACTTGATCCCAATAACTTTGAGACATCGGAAAACGAAAAGAAAACGAAAAACTCCTCCAGCAGCTGGGACAGCAGATAGTGAAGGATCCCACCAAGGTATCCGATGAGCTTCTTAACGGTCTCCGCAAGTTCTATTCCGATGAGGAGATCATAATAATAGTCGGCTTCGGTGCACAGATGCAGGCGACCAATAACTTCAATTCTGTACTTGGAGTGGATGTGGACAAGAGGCTCCTTCCCCTTAAGGATGAGTTCAAACCCGCAACCTGGAGAGAAGTTATAAAGTAAGACACGGGGACGGTTCTTTTGTCTTACATCTCATATATTACCGCCCCGTAAGGAGCAAGATGTCCTCTCTGTTCCTTAGGTGTTGTACTGAAAATGCAGGTGGCACCTTCTGTAAGACCACCGTCGTAGGAAACTTCATTGGAAGTAAAATTGATAAGGATGATGGCTTTGCTGTCATCCTTAGTTCGTGTAAAGGCAAATATATTCTCATCATCGGGAAGGATATCCTTATAATCTCCTTCCGTAAGTTCACTGTGCTCCCTGCGCAGTTTGGAGAGCTCTATATAACAGTTAAGGACAGAGTCCGGATCCTTCCTTTCAACGGCGCAGTTGAATTCTTTATAGTCAGGGTATACGGGCAGCCATGGTGTTCCTGTTGTAAAGCCCGCATTTTCCGAGTCATCCCACTGCATGGGTGTTCGTGAGCTGTCGCGCGAAAAACGGCGGATACCGGCCATGGCCTCTTCTTCTGAATAGCCTTCTCCCAGTAAAAATTCGTAATGATTCTTCGTGGAAATATCATTGTAGTCAGTAATGGAAGACCAGTCAACGTTTTCAAATCCAAGCTCTTCACCCTGCATTATAAACGGGGTACCGCGCATTGTGAGCAGAAGAACGGAAAGAGCCTTGGCTTTTGCAATACGCTCACCGTCATCCGGCATGAAATGGTTGATGGAGCGCGGCTGGTCGTGATTTTCAAGGAAAACGGGAAACCAACCGTCCGCACTGTCGGCTGAGAGGAGATTTTCCGAGAAAAATGACTTAAATTTCTTAAGATCCCAATCTCTGGTAACACACCAGTTGTTTTCATCCGGCAGATCGATGTTGACAAGTTCGAAAGAAAAGACCATATCAAAGACGCCGTTCTTTCCCACCCATTTATCAAGATCTTCCGAGGTCACTCCGTTTGCTTCGCCGACCGTAAAGATATCGTTTCCGTCCTGAACGGACGATCTGAATTCGTGCAGGTAATCAAGGATACCGTCGGTATTTGCAGTGATCGAATGTATTCCGGCCAGTCCGTCTTCGGCATCGGGTGTACCGTCTTTAAACACGGCCGGTTTCTTTATATATGTGATCGCATCCATACGGAAACCGCCGACTCCCTTGTCGATCCAGAATTTCGCGATATTGCAAAGCTCCTCCCGTACTTCCGGGTTGGCCCAGTTTAGGTCGGGCTGCTGAGGCAGGAATGTGTGCAGATAGTACTGTCCGCGGTTTTCGTCGTACTCCCAGGCGGAGCCTCCGAAGATGCTTCTCCAGTTGGTGGGTGCACTGCCGTCTTCCTTGGGATCTGCCCAGATATACCAGTCGCTCTTGTCATTATCCTTACTGCTGCGGGACTTAAGGAACCACTCATTTTGATCGGAAGTGTGGTTGAAGACAAGATCCATTACGATACGGATATCACGCTTCCCGGCTTCATCTATGAGCCTGTCCATATCTTCCATCGTACCGTAAGCAGGATCTATGTTATAATAATCGGCTATATCGTAACCGTTGTCTGCCTGAGGGGACACGTAGCAGGGAGTGAGCCATATAGCACCTACTCCCATATCCTTAAGATGGTCAAGTTCCGATGTGATCCCGTTAAGATCTCCGATGCCGTCTCCGTCGGAATCTTTAAAGCTCTTGACATAGATCTCATAAGCTATGGTCTTCTGCCACCATTTGAGTCTCGGTGTATTGTTTACGTTCAGATTCACATTGATATTACAGCCGCCGTTAAACAATAAACAGAAAAGTGGCAGTATAGAGAGTATTCCTTTTTTTATCTTTATTTTCTTCATAGACTTATTTATTCCTTATTCATCAATTTTATCCCGGGGAATGAATCTTAACAGGGTTTCTTCCAATGAGTTTCCTGAGACCGGTTTTGCCAGTATTTCATCAAAACCGGCCTCTTTGTATAATTCATTATTTTCGCCTCCGACATTTGCGGTCAGCACTATAACGGGCACGTCGGTACACATGCCGCCGGATTGGTTACGGATGCATTCGAGGCACTCGATGCCGTCCATCTCGGGCATGAGATGATCCATTAATATTACGTCATACCGCTTGTTGAGCGTCATGTCAAGAGCTTCGTGACCGCTTGATGCCGTATCGATCCTGACCTTTGTTTCGCGGAGCAGCTTCTTTACGACCATAAGGTTCATTTTGATGTCATCAACGACCAGAATATCTGCCTCGGGCGCCGTAAACATGCTCTCATATATATAGTTTCTCGATGCATGATCCATAATGTTGATATTTCCGATCTTCTTAGGATCGGATACTTCCTGCGGCAGAGTTACGGTGAATGTTGTTCCCTGTCCGTATGTACTGTCTACCTTGATATCTCCGTCCATGAGATCGGTAAGCTGTTTGACTATGGACAATCCCAGTCCGGTGCCTTCGATCTTCCTGTTTTTTTCGCGGTCCATTCTTGCGAATGCATCAAAGAGTATCGGGAGCACTTCTTCCCTGATACCTATACCCGTATCGGAAACAGAGATAATGAGGTTTATGCGATCGTCCCCTGTCTCCACGGATCTTATCTCAATATTGACGGTACCCGATTCCGTATACTTAACGGCATTGTTTAAAAGATTGATGATTATCTGTCTGATCCTTATCTCATCACCGATAAGCACGGAAGGAACATCGGGGTCAATATGAGCACTGAACGTTAACCCTTTTTCTTTAGCCTGCAGTAAGATCATGTTCACGATCTCAGACATAAGCCCGTCGAGCCTGTACTGCACGGGGACTATATCCATGCGCCCGGCCTCTATCCGTGAAAAATCAAGGATATCGTTGACGAGTGCGAGCAGCATTTTCCCGGCGCCCTGGATAGCGCCCGCATCATTTTTTATCTCATCGGAAGCATCATCCTGACGAAGGATGACTTCATTGAGTCCCAGTATCGAATTGATGGGAGTACGTATCTCATGGCTCATGCTCGAGAAGAAGCGGTTCTGTGCACGGTTGAGTTCTTCGATCTCTTTTTTCTGATTGCTGACACGTTCATTTTCCCTGCGGAACAGAAGCGCCTGATAACTTAAGAGCGCAGTCATCACAACACCAACGATCAACAGCGTGAAAAATGAGTCGAAGAAGGCTTCCTTCCTGGTAAACTCCGTGATCGTTTCGGGATGGGTATAACCGATCCACCAGCATATGATAACGACTATCAGATTGCAGATAAGAAAGAACTTCTTAGGCCTGCCGGAAAGTGTCATAACGACATACAGTGTTGTAAATGCGAACCAGACGGGTGTTCCGCCCGCCGCACCGCCGCTTGTGAAGAAAGCGGATGGAAGAAAGACAAATATGAGAAATGCGGTGATAAGGAGCATTGCCTTACGTATCGCATTGCGGTATATCGCCCACAAAAATATCGCGGAAAAAAGAACAAACTCAACGAATACGGAAAGATTGGCTGCAAACGACTGGCCTAAAATTATTCCGCTGATCATCGCCAGAAACAGCCCGATAAGAGCAATAACGGACAGCAGGACGAAAGATTTGCTTTGATAATCAAGTTCGGGATCGTTAAGCAGTTCCCGGAGCCTTTTGATCATATATAAACCTCATATCCGATGGGATAACAAAAGTGATATCATATACATTATCAATGGTAATGTACTCGCGGTCAAGTAAAATAC